>JAAYQU010000014.1 GCA_012519055.1 Bacteroidales bacterium
CTTGTTGCCCAGCAGGTCCAGTAGGTCCCTGAGGTCCTTGTTCGCCTTGTGGTCCAGTTGGTCCAATAGGTCCTTCTGGTCCTTGATTACCTGTTGCTGCGTACATGGCGTATGGTACAGACATAACCGGAGATGTCCCCATATGAACGTAATCGTTGTTATCGGCTTTTAATTCAATTTTTATCAGTACTATTTCACTGCTCCAGGGAACATCGGCGAAATTGCCAGATAGTATTTGGCCTTGCCCTATTGTTAAGTTAACAATACCGAGATTGTTAGTTGTACTGTTGTGTAACTCAGAGTAATAAACGGAACTGTTACTTTGGTTAATCAGACTAATCCGTAAATGTACATCTTGGTTTTGAAGCGTAGTGCCATCTTGTTTTTGTATGGCTGCCTGGTAGTTAAATCCTTGTTGTTGTGCTGTTGCTGTTGCAAATACCGTTATGCACAATAAGATAGAGAATAAATATCGTTTCATAACACCTGACTTTTAGTTAATTATATGTTTTCATGTTTCTCGCAATGTAAATTAAAACAAAATAAATTAAAAATGCAATAGGTGTTTTTAATAAATGGACGAAATTATTTCCACCACCACCATAACAAGGTGATTGTCAGCGACATGAACCAGGTGTGTTTTGACAACAAAAATGTTAATGATTTGTTAATAAAACAAGAAATTAAAAAGCAGAAGCTTGAAATAAAGGCAATCAAAAATTGAAACCAAAGGGTATGTAAATAAAAAAATGAGGCTGTAACAAAATAGAGGCGATTTTATTTCAGATATATAAACAATCTTTTACTTTGTCTCCCTTATTAATTTTAATGATTTTTCCAGACCACTTTCGTGTTTTATATTCAGTATCATAGTAGAAGTTGAGAGAGAGTCTAAATTGAGCCTATAATCTCCTTCTTGTTCCATACGAATGTTTCTTATGTCTATGGTTTTACCTTCCAAAGTGTTCAGAGAAATAGTGTATTTGCCACTTCTGGGGAAGTATATATTTACATAATCTTTAGCAGGATTTGGGAACACGCGTAGCTGAGAAATTGAAACTTCATTTACAGATGTTCCGCTTTCTACTATTAGATCCAAATCGTATATACGCCCTTTATCCACAGGATCTGCTCCCAAGTCAGCGTAATGAGTTGGGCGCCATGCATCGGTATATACCACTCTTATTCTGGTTTTACCTAACTCTGCTGTAGCCGGAACAGTTATATTTTGTGAAATATTTAATACAGTAGCACTATTATTTGCTTTTCTTTTCCCAATAATGGCAATTCGTTCTCCTTCATCTGCAAAATCATAATCCTGATTCCAGTCAACTAAAATAATTGCTTGACACCATTGTAATCCATCAGATTGATCGGGAAGTGCGGTTAGATTCAAATCAAAAGAATTGCCACGCTTAACTGTCACTACTGTTGAGTTGTGATAAATATAGTGAGAAGGAGGTGGAGTTAAACTTGTATAATCAATATTTGTTTGCCCTTCTTCAGTAGTTATTTTTGTTACATATCTATCAGGTCCAACTGGTCTGTATTCTACCGGTATAGAATAACCTATCGTGTAGCTTGCTGATGACATTAGACTATTAGCCATTCCCTCTTTTACAGCAAATGCTTTTATGGTTGCAGAGTTTTCTAAAACAATTGGTTCTGTATATAACAGAGAGTTTTTATTTGGGACTGAACCATCAAGCGTGTAATAAATAGATGCTCCTTCTGTAGCAGATGACAAAGTGATTGTTTGAGGTGGATCATAGCTTCCTGATTCCAATGAAAATTCGGGTTGTGCCACGATTTCTGTTCCTACTTCTGTAAGGCTATCAGCACCATTCGTTAGCCAGTTTAATGAGAAGTTCAAGAAGTACATTTTGTATGGTACGGTCTCATCTTCTTCCAAGTAAACACCTATTGTTCCATCAGGAAGAATAGTAATTGATGAATAAGCTGATTGATTAGGCGCAATAGTCCTCTTTATAGGCCAAGTTGTTCCTTCATCGTAGCTTATCCACATGGTTACGTTTCTTCGATTGTTGTTATTTGGCAAAGTGTGTAAAATTCTATCTTTGTCGTAACCATCTTGGGTAGATGTGTAGCGGACAATATCTGCGTCACAGGCATTGCCCCAAATTTCCGACCAACTGTTTTTTGGTCCCCAAGTTACACCGCCGTCAGAAGATTTTGCCCAAAGTCTGTTTCCTGTTGTACGGCTACTCATTAGGATATCGCCACTGTTTAATTCTACGACCTTGGCTTCGTCGCCGCTAATAATTGCTCTTTGTGAGACCTGCCATGTTTCTCCATCATCGTCTGAGTAAACTGCATAGTTATGCAATCCGGATATTCCCGGTTCACGTACAGCTACTACAGCCATTAATCTGCCTTCTTCGGTACATAAAGCGTGACCCGAGCCAAAGAAGAGACCAAGCCACAGCTGACGAACAGGATCATCACATTCAGGACCGTAAATTTGCGGTGTAATATCTGTTGGGGAAGTCCATGTTAATCCGTTATCATCGCTTGTTGACATATAGGTGCGAATCAGATTATTAGGGTTAGAGTCCCATAATCCGTTTCCTCCTACAAAAAGCGCAACAAGTTTTCCGCTATTTGATTTAATAATTGCGGCGTCACCAAATCCCCCGCTTGGACTTCCTTGAGCCACCAAAATAGGCTCTGACCAGGTTTTTCCACCATCGGTACTTCTGTTAGCAACGATATCAATATCAGCAGGGAGGTCATTGGCGTTGTTTTTTCTCTTATCTGTCAATATCACCAACGAACCGTCTGAAGCAGTCGTGATAGCTGGAATACGATAGTTTGTTGAACCGTAATCTCCGGGAGCGTAAATCAGTTTTCTACCAAGCATAATTTCACGACTTCCAATAGGATTACCTTTATCAAATGTGTGAGTTTCAGTTGCCGTGGAAATAGAAATTGCCTCAGCATCAAGTCTGTTTCCCTCTTTGGCTGTCTCTTTCACTTTGAAAGTTACCCAAATATTATTGTTTCCGGGTGTAATATCTCCATTTAAAGGAATAACTATTTCATTTTCTTCGGGATTCGCAGTAGCGAGAAGTTGTGTAAACTCATTAATCGGGTTACGTGGGTCAAACAGAGTGGAGGTTCCTGTTGTGTAAATTTTGATCTCTTCAATATCATTTATATCAGTAGTGCCATTCAGATTCATTACTAAGTTCTCAAATGAAGAGGGGTTATTTCCTGTAGTTGTTAGTTGTATTCTCAAAATCTCTTCATTGTCATTTCCTATGCCGGAAAAGTTATTATCCTGAAATACGATTGAGCCCGTTATGTTAATATCTCCCTTTGTAGAAAATTCAGCAAATAAAGTAGGGTAGTTGCCTTTAATATCTGCAGTAACATTATCGGTAGTGTTTTCAAAACTATAAGCTGTAATAGCTACTGCTAATATAGTTATGCACAATGGAAATGATAGTAAAAATTTTCTCATAGTGGCTTATTTTTAATTAATTGCGTAATGTCACTTTTTTGGTTTATGGTATTATTCGCTTAGTAGTTCAACCATCCAAATAGCATCATCTTTAATTTTTTTGTAGGCTAATGTGCTGTATCGTTTGGCAAATCGGGAGTCCCAAAACCATTTTTCTACCGTTTTTCTGTGTTCCTCGGGTATCTCTGTGCTGTTGGTTTTAAAAAAGTAGTATTGTAAAACAATCAAGTGGGTTTGATAGGTTGAAATATCGGTTTTTATTGACATATCAATCAGGAAATCAATTGCTTTGCTAAGTGCATTTCGAGTTTTAGTCCAGATGTTTTTTGCAATCTCCGGATTTAGTTTAAGTTGCGAGCTTGAACGGCAATCGTCAAAAGCATTCATTGCGAGAGAAAAGGTGAAAACACGGTCGTTAAGTGCCCCAAGCTTAGCGACTTTCTGCATTGAATTAAACTCTTTCATCTTCTCTTTCAAATCAAACTCAGTGCTCCACGTAGTTGCATGAACAAGATCGAACGATGTTAATCGCTTGCCACCCTGGTTAATACGTTCGAATATCTCAACTACATCATCAATTTCATAATTCAGGGTTTTAACTATGCTGACAGGGTATTCAAGCAGAAGTTTTCGAGCATTTTTCCAGTTTTCGGCAAATCTTGGTGAATCTGCGGTAAGGGCATTTAGAGTCTCTTCAAACTCTTTTTTGTCAAACAGTTTATATGCGGGTATATTATATTTTTCGCTTTTGCGACGAGGCACCTTAAATTTCTTTCTGGCAGGATTAAAGCATATTTGCTTATAATCAATTCCTTCGGCTTCCAAACCACGGAATGTCCTGTAAAGAGATAAAAGCCTTTGCTGTCCGTCTAGAATAAATTGAAACTGTTGGTTTTCAGTATTATGATTTGGCAAATCGTCAACTGTTCTCACAAAACGGTTGTACTCCTGAGGTGCAATCCACATAAAAAATGTTCCTATGGGATATTGCAAATAGAGACTATTAAGCAACAGAACAATTTTTGGTCTTTCCCATACGTAATCACGTTGAAACATGGGGATTTTGATATTTCCTTTTTCCAACTCGTCAATAAGTTTTGGAAGTGTCCAACCGGCAACAATTTCAATTTTTGTATTCATGGGTTATTATGTTTAAGTAGCTCGAAAGCAATTAACAAATACCAATTTTGTAATTTAGTGATTAAAGTTAAAGGTTATTTCTTAAATAGCAATTTAAAAAACGTTACTTTTGTTTCGATTGAAAAAAACTGTTATGCGAAATATCCATTTTATAGCCATTGGTGGTGCAGCCATGCACAATTTGGCTATTGATTTAAAAAACAAGGGATTTAATGTTACCGGTTCAGATGATGAAATATTTGAGCCTTCACGTTCACGATTAGAAGCACATGGTTTGTTGCCGGAGAAGTTTGGTTGGTTCCCCGAAAAAATCACGCGTTCTATAGATACCGTTATTTTAGGGATGCATGCAAAAGCCGATAATCCTGAGCTTTTAAGAGCCAAGGAGTTAGGTGTTTCTGTTGTCTCTTACCCCGAGTTTTTATATAATCAGACAAAAGATAAACTTAGGGTAGTTGTTGCCGGAAGTCATGGCAAGACTACTACAACTGCCATGATACTGCACGTTCTGAAAACGCTTAACCGTAAGTTTGACTATATGGTCGGTTCACAAATAGAGGGTTTTGAGCTTATGGTAGGTTTATCAGACGACGCAGAAATAGCTGTCTTTGAGGGAGATGAATATTTGTCCTCGCCAATTGATTTGCGAAGTAAGTTTCATTGGTATAAGCCCGATATAGCTATTATAACAGGTATTGAATGGGATCATGTTAATGTTTTTCCAACTTTTGAGGAGTATGTGGCTACTTTTAGAAGCTTTGCGGATGCAATTCCAGAGACCGGCAAACTGTTTTGGTATAAAGAAGATATTGAATTACAACGTATTGCCAAATCAGCTGGCATAAAAGCAGATTTGAAACCATATGAGAGATTGGACTGGGAAAAACGCAATGACTATACAGTTATAAAATTTAATCGCAAGGAGTATAAGTCGCATCTGTTTGGAAATCACAATTTTCAGAATATGAATGCTGCAATGCTCGTTTGCAACGAGTTGGGCATAGATAGCGACAGCTTTTTAAAAGCTATGGGGGATTTTAAGGGTGCAAGCCGAAGGCTACAAAAAATTAAAGACGCGGAAAATCCCGTATTTTTCGACTTTGCACATGCTCCATCAAAAGTGCGAGCAACTGTTATGGCTGTGCGCCAAATGTTCCCTGACAAAAAGGTAGTTGCTTGTTATGAGCTGCATACATTTAGTTCGCTAAACCGAAAGTTTATACCTCATTATAGCAACACTTTAGATAAAGCTGATAAAGCTTTTGTTTACTACAACAGCGATGTTTTGAAACATAAAAATATGCCTGAAATAGAGCCTACTTTTGTGGCAGAAAGTTTTAAACACTGGAACCTTGAGGTTTATACTGAAAACAGTTTAATGTTTGAGCAAATTGCGCGTGAGTGGCAAAAGGGTGCGGTTATACTTTTGATGTCGTCTGGTAATTTTGGGGGCTTAGATCCTGTTAAGTGGTCGGAATTACTGGTTTAAATCACTAATTCAGCGTTAAAGACTTGGGCAATATGCTTTCGTAGCAGGATTTTCTCATTTTCGTAATCAAACTTTTTACCCTTGATTTTTTCCAAGCTTGTTACTCCCCTGTTGGTAAATCCACATGGGTTGATATATCCAAAATATCTTAAATCGGTGTTTATGTTTAATGCAAATCCGTGCATGGTAATGTAATGACTTGCTTTTGTGCCTATTGCACATATTTTTTCAGGACCTCTGTCGGCACTAACCCATACTCCTGTAGCATCATCTAATTGATAGGCAATAATATTGTGCTCCTTTTTCAAATATTGGATAATAGATTCTTCCAACTTGTTGATATATCCTTTGTAGGTTAATCCCATAGCTTCGAGATCGAAAATGGGATATCCTACAATTTGTCCCTGTCCATGATAGGTAATATCGCCACCACGGTCAACTTTGTAGTAGGTTGCGTTAATAGCTTTTAACATCTCGTCGCTAATAAGCATGTTTTGACTGTTGCCACTTTTGCCTAAAGTGTAAACATGTGGATGCTCAACAAAAATCAGATGGTTTTCGGTAGGTTGTTTCTCTGTCTTTAGCTTTACTTGACGGTTGAAGATTTCTTGCTGCATTTCCCATGCTTTACCGTAGTCGGTTAGTCCGTAATCAAGATATTTTATTGTGGATTTAGGCATGTTTTGTGATTTTGTTAAGTCTTGTTTCTCCTATAAATGTTTTTCGGCGTGATATGACGAACGTACTAAGGGACCGCTTTCAACAAATCGGAAGCCCTTTCGTAAGCCTATTTGTTTTAGTTCGTCAAACTCTTTGGGCGTTACGTAACGTTCTACGGGTAAATTTTTGGGCGAAGGCTGTAGGTACTGCCCGATGGTCATAATATGGCAATTGACGCTTAAAAGGTTGTCCATTGTTTGCAAAATCTCCTCTTTCGTCTCGCCAAGTCCGAGCATAATACCGCTTTTGGTGGTAACGCCTATAGAATCTAAGTAACGCAAAGTTTCTAACGATGTTCTGTATTGTGCTTTTGTGCGTACTTGATTGGTCAGACGTTCAACGGTTTCTAAGTTGTGTGATATGATATCGGGTTTGCTTTTAGCCACAATATCAAGCAGATGGTGTTTGCCATCGAAATCGGGAATAAGGGTTTCTATTGTTATATTGGGGTTTACCTCTCTGACTTTTGTAATTGTTTTTGCCCAATGGTTGGCTCCGCCATCTCCCAAGTCATCGCGATCGACTGACGTGATAACTGCATGTTTGAGCTTTAGAAAACGTATGGCTTCTGCTAATTTTTGGGGTTCGTCGGCATCGGGAGCTAACGGTTTGCCTGTGGTAACGTTGCAAAACTTGCAGCCTCGTGTGCATATATCGCCGAGAATCATAAAAGTAGCTGTTCCTGCTGCCCAGCATTCGCCCATATTAGGGCATTTGCCACTTGTGCATATAGTGTGAAGATTATTTTTTACGATTAAATCGTTTAAGGCTTTGTATTCGTTGGTTTTGGGAAGCTGTATTTTAAGCCATTCGGGCTTTCTGGATATTTTCATGTGTTTTAGATTTGTGAGTAGCAAAAGTAATCAAATTTTTAATTGGAACACTGAAGATGCGGATTTAACGGATTAACACAGTTTTTTAGTTAAACGCATTAGATTTTGGCACAACAATCCGTTAATTTGATTGAATTTGCGGATTATATTCCTTGAATTTGATTAAATTTGCGGAAATTATAGTTGTTCCATACCGATAAATTCATAAAAATTTTCAGGAGTGATAGTGGTGTAAATGGCATTTGGGTATGATTTTATAAAGTCGGAGGGAACACTCGTTTTTTTATTTTTACTCCATTTGATTTCAAAAGCATAGATTACACCATCTTTTTCTTCTAAATAATCAATCTCTTTTTGCGTTTGTGTTCTCCAAAACCACGAATTGGCATACGAGCGAGAGTAATGATTCTTTTTCTGCCTTTCAGAAATCAGAAAATTCTCCCACAGTGCGCCGACATCGTTTCGCAAGTTGACGGGATTAAAATTTGCTATCAATGCATTACGAATTCCATTGTCGTAGAAATAGATTTTTTTACTGAATTTCAACTCATTTCGTTGATTGCGACTGAAAGAATTTAATCGAAAAATAATATAAGCCTGCTCCAATAGTAAAATATATTTCTCAATGGTTTTGGCATCCAATCCGCATATTCTACCCAATTCGGTATATGAAACCTGCGATCCTACTTGAAAAGCCAACGCTTGCAGAAGTTTTACCATTCGGTCGCTTTTTTGGATATTCTCCCATTTTAGCACATCTTTGTACAAATAACTTGTGGCAAGTCCCTGCAAAACTTCTACCATATTTTCAGCCTTTTGCATTACCACTTCGGGATAGTAACCGTAAACAAGGCGTTGTTCCAACATGCTATATTCCTGAAAGACACCGTGATATGCTACCATTTCAGCAAAAGATATGGGATACAATTTGTATTCCCATTTTCTTCCTGTCAGCGGTTCATTGATTTTATTAGCTAAGTCAAAAGATGAGCTTCCTGTTGCAATTACCTGAATATCTTTCATTTGATCTATAATGATTTTCAACTTAATGCCGATATTCAGAATATTTTGTGCTTCATCAATAATCAAAATTTTCTTATTGCCAATTAGTGTTTTAGCAAATGGAAGGCTAAAATTCTCAAATAAGAGCTGTGTTTCCAAGTTATCACCTTCTAACCAAAGCACGTCAGGATTTCCATCAAATTTACTATAAAGCAATGATGTTTTTCCAACCTGTCTTGCTCCCTGAATAATAATCGCTTTTCCGTCAAACAAGCGTTTATCTATCTCTTTGCTTAAAATTCGAGTAATCATATTTCTAATTTTTTACGAAGATAAATAAATAATCCGTGAATTTGATGAAATTTGCGGATTATATTCCTTGAATTTATCAGCAATTAGTAATGCAGTGCAGTGAGCGTAGTTGTAGTGTGCAATGCGATGTACTGAGCTAAGCCGAAGTGAACAATTAACACTTAAGTGGCTAGTTATCAAAGAAATCACCATTCGATAACTTTATTTTTACATGTATTTCTAAAGTTGGACTTTAGATTTACAAAACTGAAACATGGTTGACACGGGTTTAGCAGATTAATTATGCCACCCCTTCGGGGTTTTATAAATCCTTAATATTCAATGGGCTATAATAATTCCATCCCTTCGGGATTGGCGATTAAAGTTAAAAGCGGTGCACTAAGTGTAGTATTTCGGCAGGCTCAATAACCATCTAAGTGTCGAAAGAAAATAGAACGCAGAACACACAGATTAGACGGATTTACGCAGAATGATTTTAGACAGCTTCTCGGATTTCACGCAAAAGAAAAGCGACTCTTGCGAGTCGCCTTCCTTGAATTCTTATGAAAAAATATTACTCTTTTACGATTTTTCCTTGCATATTGCCGTTTTTGGTGGCGATGTTGTAGAAGTAGATACCACTATTCAGTGCGCTGCCGTCGATTACAAATTCGGTGGTTTCGATGCATCTTATGCTTTCAGTATAGACCTGTATGCCGAGGATATTATATACACTTACCTGAGCCACACCGTTGACGGTTTCGCTTGAATTGATGCGAACCATGCCGCTAAATGGGTTAGGATAGACACTATGGCTGAGGCCTGAGATTTCAGAGATGGAATTGTAGTCATCAACGTAGAATAAGTTCTGAAGTTCTTGCTCTTGAAGGTTGCCCTCCTCGTCGGTAATGACAAACTTAACGGTGACCCACTGTTTGTTGACTTTCCCAATAAGTTGTGACATGGGTGCTTCATAGAAGTTACCGTAGTTGATATGAAACATAGCTGTGTTTTCAGTAAATTCAAATGGCTGATAATCGCTGTCGGCAGTCTTATAATAAAGCTCAATATTGGCTGCCTCTTCATAAACCATGTTCCCATACATTTCAAGGTCAACATGGAAATCGCCAGCGGCAAAATTTATCTTGCCATTATAATCAACAACAATCGACTCCTCATTTTCGCTATTTACAATTTGTAAAATTGTAAGTGTTGGTGGTACACCATCCGCCTTGTTCATGTCGTATGAGATATGCGCTGTGTTAGTCTTTGCAATGCCATCAACTACAAGATTATCGTTTACAATATCATATTCAACTTCGGCTGCATCAGCAAAATTCATCATGATTTTGTTTGCCAAATAGAGACTGTCGTTGAAAAATTCTACGCCGTTGTGTGTGATTCTCAAAGTGCGCTCTTCGTCTTTCATTCTTTGTAAACCGCCATCTCCTAAAAAACCGATTTTACCCCCAAAGAAAGACTCTTCGTCTGGGCTGTTGTCGGCGTTAGACGAAACAGCATGCTGATATAACATGGGGGTTCTGTAGCCAAAAGTCATAGTCTTCTCAGGATTGTAGGTGTACATTGCCGGTGTATAAGGAATGTGTTCCGGATAACTTGCTTCTCCAAATCCCGTTTTCAAAAATAAGCCATAAGGTTCTCGTATCATCTCTCCATCATCATTTAAGGCGTAAGGGAATAGAGTCATAGCATCAACAAAATCTTCATTAATACTAAAAAATAGATTAAAGGGATCAAAACTTTCATAGATTATTGGAGCAGCCATGAATTTCATCAAAGTACCATCAGCCGTCAAAGGCTCATCACTAACTTTTACATTGGTAACAACTGTTAATGGTTGGAAAGGATCAAATGTTTGCCAACTGTTCCAGCTACTAATAAAATAATAAGATTCTGGTCTAGGACCAAATTTATAGCTAATCAATGAAAAATAGGCACTGTCAGGATTGTTGATATTGTAGTACTCTTTATGTGAAAATAAATCTTGTGGATTGTTGGCTAAAGTATAGATTCCATTTATACCCTCGGTTATGGTAGGAAATAGAATGTCGTAAGCTTTTTGGTTTTCAACAGAAAACGACACTGTGTTATATATGGCGCTGCGATTGCCGAAATCATTGAATAACAGACCTGTATTATTGGATTCGTTGAAATCTTCTGCAATAAAAAGGCCTTTAATAATATGAAAGTTCCATGAGCCGTGACTCATTACAAAATAAGTATGAACTAAGATTGACGCTGAGTCGATGGGCAATTCCGCAAAAGCGGTTTCATTTTCATCGTAGCCGTCTAAGTGGATATAATTAGTAGCTTCACTCATTGAAGGATTGAATATGGTATCTCTTGCAACCTCAAACTGGTCATATACGAGTATTATGGGTATAGGTGCAAAATCTTCTGCACGACCCCTTACAACAATATCATAGTTGCCTTCTGAGACTTCCTGTTCGAAAGGACCATCCTGTCTGCGTTGATAGAATTCATATCCTTCGTCATTATTGACAATAATTTGTCTCCAATCTCCTTCAGGTGCGATTGTTAATGTGTAAGTTGCTTTGCCTTCACTCATGACAGAGCTATTTTTTACTTTTGAAGTGACAGTGACGATATTGTCGCTTAACTTTTTCACTATTTGGTCGTCAGATGTTTGAATTGTGCTCAAAAATGTTTTGCCATCGCCAATTTGGCAACGATTTTGGGCTTTAAGACCTGTGGCACCCAGCATTAAGGTTGCCATAAGAAGCAATTGGTAGAATTTTTTCATTTTCATTTTGCTAAAATTTAGTTTGAACTTTGTGATTGATTTTCTTATAGCAAAAATAAATCGCTTTGGGTTAGTGTCAAGAAATTCACGGTTTACTTGAGGTGTAAACGCAAAAAAAGCAGGTGTATATTAGGTGACACTCATATTTAATTTACAAAAAATCAATACTTTCCTAAAAATTTGGAAAGAGAGGCATAGGGGTCTGTAATACATAATTTTTTACGCAATCTACTGCGTGCTGTTTTTACGCTATCAGCACTGACGCCTGTTAATTCAGCCACCTCTTTTACATTCAGGTTGCTTTTAATATAGGCGCATAATCGTAAGTCATTAGGTGTCAAATCGGGGAAATCGGCTTGCAATTTTTTGTAGAAATCGGGGTGAACCTGGGTAAAAAAATAGTCGAAATCTTTTGCTGAGCCGTTGTCAATTAAGCCTTTTAGGTCGCGAATTGTAATATCTACAGCGTTGTTATTGCCTTTTGGATTGTTGGCAAAATAAGTGAGTTTAGTTACCACTTCTTGCAGTACCTGGTTGAGATGCATTTGCTCTAAAGTTTTAGAAGTTACTTCGCGATTGCGTGTATCAAGAACTGCAGCTATAGTTTCTAATTTACGCTTTCGGTTAAGCATAAAGATAACAGTTAATAAGGCACCCACTACAAACAAGAATGCAAATGAAAGCCATATAAGACGATGCCTTTGCCGCATAGCAGCCTGCTGGAGTTCGTACTGCTGTTCCATAGCCATGGTCTCTTGTTGGAATTTTTGAATTTGTACCTTCTCGACATTCTCCCTATTATTAAGGGTATCTGTTAGGGTAATAAAATAACGCAAGGTTTCCACTTCTCGCTTGTATGCCTTCATATTATCCAGAATATCTGACTTTAATTTCACTGCCATCCATTCAATATTAATTAAATTAGAGGTGTTCGCTATATCAATGGCATTGTCAATGGTTTTGAGAGCCTGCTCATATTTCCCCAAGCCATTCAATGCATCTGCACGAAGCAGTAATTCTCTTGAAAATAATGATTTGTCACCGTACTGAGCCGTATAATATTTAGATGCATCTAAACTTTTAATAGCCTGATCCCAAAGATTAAGATCTATAAAAACAAGAGCTTTTATCTGATAAGCTCTTATTAGCTGATATCCATCATTACCGTTCATTTTTTCCATCTTTGTTACATAGCTAATGACGGAATCTACATAAAAAACGGCAGAATCGTATTGATGGAGTTCTCTGTATGAAGCCGCTATATTTGGCAAAGCACTTAAATTAAATTTATTTTTTAGATTTTCTTTGAAAATATCAATGGCATCTTCATATTTTTCCAAATGCTCAAGCATAGCTCCCAAATTACCTAAAAAGAGGTGTTTCAAACTATGAAACCCATTCTTTTCAGCGATTTTTAAGCCATTGTTAATACTTTCCTGGCATTCTGGGAAGAGGTTGTTGTCGAAGAAGTAGGCACTTCTTGCCAAATAAATTCTTGCCAGAAGCAGTTGCGAAGCCTCGTTTTTTCGAAGGGTTTCTGCTATACGGAGTGCCTTGTTAGCATGGGCTAAGAACTCTGCATTGTAAGTATAGTAAACACAAAGCGCTTTGTAATAGTGGCTTTTTGCTATCCAATAATTGTCGTGTATGCTGTTGGCAACATCTCCCAATTCATTGATAAAGCTTGTGGCATCAACAATTCTGTGGTCGTCAAAATAAAACATAATAACATCATCTAAAGCCATGGCGCGGTTAAGGTCAGTGCCACGGTTTTCCTTCAGCCTCTCAACTAACGAGTCGGGGAGCTGTGGAGTGCTGTACTCTTCCTGTGCTACGGCTACAAATGAGAGAAAGAGACTAATCAGCAATATAATGATGGAGTGTTTCATTTCGCTTTTTACAGGTTGGAGTATCATACCAATCGTACAACAAAAATAATATAAATAGTTTAGAATATCGATTGTACAAATACATATAATCAATTCTGAAAGGTTGACATGATAATAAATGTAAAAAAATAGAAACAGTTAATTAGGGTTCACTGAAAAAGTCTATGCTGTTTTAGGGTGTAGGTTTTGTGATTGGTGGTTAGTGATTGGTGACGTTAACTAAATAACCATTAAGGAGTTAAGGAACATTTAGGAAAGATTGTGTCTTTATGATATGGTTGATTTTTGAAGATTCATATTTTCGGATTAGTGTTTGTTTTTTGTCCGTAGGACAACATATGATTAACCATAGGCGCAAGCCTATGGGTGTGCAACAGCACACAATCCCACCCGTTAGGGTGGCACATTACTTTAACGCATAAGTGTCGCCCTACGGGCGAAAGTCGGGGGGGTGTCGTTTCCGTAAGATAAATCTTACGGTTAATCACATGTTGTCCTACGGACAATTCCGACTTCTAATTAAATTTAAGTTTAAATATTAGTGCACGGATTTTTCGACAAATATTAGTAAAACCTTGCACTTAAATAAGGAAAAACGCATATATCTTACTTAAAATCAAAAGAATAAGACTTTTTCAGTAGACCCTAATTAACCCCGAAGATGTGAAATAATGTTTTGATAATCAATGTTTTCCGTTGTACGGATTAATTATGCTACCCCTTCGGATTTTGGTAAATATTTGTTATTCAACGGGCTTCCGAACGACCATTACAACAATATTATTTAGTTTCAAAAATAGTTTTGTACTTTTGTAAAAAAATCAAGATAAAATGGACAAATTTTCAGACCCAATTGGAAGATTAATGGGATTGCGATATAAATCTCACCCCTGGCACGGAATCGCTATCGGTGAAGACGCACCCGAAGAAGTTACAGCTTTTATCGAAGTTGTGCCTACCGATACTGTAAAATATGAGATTGATAAAATAAGCGGTTATTTGCGCGTTGACCGTCCTCAAAAATTCTCGAACGTTGTTCCGGCACTATACGGATTTATCCCCCAAACCTTTTGTGGGAAAAGGGTTGGTGAATATTGTGGTCAAAAGGCAGAAAGAACAGGAATCGTTGGTGACGGCGACCCAATGGATATTTGTGTGTTAACCGAAAAAGACCTTTCACACGGCGATTTATTGGTAAATGCAATTCCTATCGGCGGATTCAGAATGATTGACGGTAGTCAGGCCGATGATAAAATAATTGCTGTTCTAAAAAATGATGCAATATATGGACATTTCGATTGTATAGACGACCTTCCTGAAATTGCAATTAAAAGATTGGAACACTATTTCCTAACCTACAAGGATATGCCGAATGAAGACAGAAATACAGAAATTACACATATATATAAACGTGACGAGGCATTACATGTAATTCGTCTTGCTGTTGAGGATTACAACGAAAAGTTCGATAACATCGGATTAATGCTATAGCAATGTGCAATTAGCAATTAGCAATTAACAATTAAGTGACTGATTTTCAACTAGTAGCCATGTTTTTTTAAGTCTTGGAATGGGTTAATCTCAAACCCTGAATTTTTAGGTAAATAGACATTCGAAATACTTCGCACAGTCACCGTTACCGGTGGCTGAGCTTGTCGAGGCCACCACAAAGGAGCCTATGACAGTCACACTTCGGCAAGCTCAGTGCACCGCTTCGATGGTTGTTGAGTTTGTCGAAATACAGGCTTAGTGACCGTGCTCCAGTGCACCGCTACATTATTTTTTTTGTCGCCTTGACAAGTTGTAAATGTCTGTCCTTCTGTCTCTTAGGTTTCTTACGCTTCCGAATTGGTTTAGCTCGTTTAGCAAATCTAAATCCACATCGGCAATAAGTATCATTTCTGTGTTGGGTGTGGCTTCGGCTTTGACGCCGTTGGTTGGAAATGCGAAATCGCAAGGCGTGAAAACCATAGCCTGACCATATTGTATATCCATATTGTGAACTTTCGGCAGATTGCCCACACATCCCGCAATTGCAACAAAGCACTCATTTTCAATGGCACGTGCCTGAGCACAGTGTCTTACACGTGAATAGCCGTTCTGTGTGTCAGTTAGGAATGGGACGAAAAGAATTTGCATACCCTCATCGGCAAGCAGACGCGGAAGTTCGGGGAACTCAACATCGTAGCATATCAGTATGCCGATTTTTCCACAGTCGGTGTCAAAAGTTTTTACTATATCGCCACCTAACATTCCCCATACGCGGGCTTCGTCGGGAGTAACGTGGATTTTTTCGTATTTATCACGCGAGCCGTCTCGATGGCAGAGATACCCAACATTGTAAAGATGATTGTTGCGCAATTTAGGCATACTTCCTGTTATAATGTTGATATTGTACGAGATAGCTAACTCGGACATGTGGTTTACTATATCGTCTGTGTATTTTGCAAGTTCGCGAATGGCGTTTGGTTCGGAAAGGTGGTTGTATTTTGCCATCAATGGAGCGTTGAAAAATTCAGGGAATAGTGCAAAATCGCAATGATACCCAGAAACGGCATCAATAAAAAACTCGGCTTGCTGCATCATGTCGTCCAAATCTTTGTACGGTCGCATTTGCCACTGAATAAGCCCCAGACGGACAATCTTTTTTGCGATGGAGGCTTCGTCGCTTGGTTCTTCGTAATAGATGTTGTTCCAACGCATTAGCACGGCATATTCGTTACTCTCTTCGTCTCCTCGCAAATATCCGCGAAGTATCCGAACGGCTTGAAAGTTGTTCGATATTTGGAAATTTAGAACGGGATCGTCCATCTCTTTCAGGCGCACTCGCCTGATATATTCACGTGGCGAAAGCTTGTCGGCGTAGAGATGATAATTGGGCATTCTTCCACCGAAGATGATAGATTTCAAGTTTAGCCGCTCGCAAAGGTCTTTGCGGTAGTCGTACATACGTCTGCCTAATCGAAGACCTCTGTACTTTTCGCTTACTAAAACTTCGATACCGTATAGCACATCGCCATTTGGAGTGTGTGTGCTGAAGTTGTCGCCTATGATTTGTTTGTATGTGTGGTTATCTCCATATTTTTTATAATCTACGATAATGGAGAGTGCGCATCCCGCTAGCTTTCCGTTTACTTTTATGACTATTTGCCCTTCGGGGAAAATATTTATTAGCTTTTGAATCTGCTCTTTTCTCCAATATCCATCTGGTCCGTCTGAGTAGATATCAATCATTATCTGTTTTAACTCGTCGTAGTCGTCAATGCTTAGGTAGCTTAATTCGATGTTTTCGATATTACTTAAATCCATATTTAATCAATTAACAATTAGCAATGTGCAATTTACCACTCTGCGAGTGATAGGGTGTGTTTTCGCACATTAGGTTGGTTTGGTTTGCTGTTTGAAGGGATTATATATCACCCCCTTCGGGGTTAATCATTTCCTTTTTTCTGTATCTATAATCTTGTCATCCCTTCGGGATTGACAGTTATAGCAACTTGGAATAGCTCAAAGATACGATAAAAGTTCTGAAAACACAAGGTTTTTTGATTTATCAAAAAAGGTGTTTATGTTTCAATTACTTAAAGCATAAACACCTTGCATCTTATAACTTTACCATTAATTTAATCCTAAGCTTTTAATATAAGCTTCGTTGTTCGAGGGTCGTCCTAAAAACTCTTCAACAGCTTTTACAGCGTCACGTTGTTTGCCGTTTGATAAAATAAGTTTGCGGAAGCGTAAACCTGTGTTTAAATCGAGTAAGCCGTTTTTCTCGAACTCGGTGAACATATCTTGTGCGTAAACCTCTGCCCATAAGTACCCGTAGTAGTAAACTGGGTGCGTGTTTATATGTATCCAGCTTGCTTGTGGGTGTGTTCCCTCGACGTAGAAATTCATAATACCGAGCTCTTCGTCAATTTTACGCCATAACTCATCGGTGTCTAACGGTTTTTCAGGATTGTATAAGTTGTATAGGTTCATATCGTAAATGCAGTTCCTTAATGAGTTTAGTGCAAAATAGCCCGATGATACATTTTTCGCAGATACCATATTGTCAAACAACTCTTTAGGCAACACTTCGTTGGTTTTATAGTGTTTTGCAAAACGTTTCAGAATGTCGTAATCCCAAGTCCAGTTTTCGAATATTTGTGACATCGATTCTACAAAATCGGTTTTTGCTCTGGCTTGTAGTGCAAATTCGCCGTCGTATGACATTCCATCAACAATGTGCCCAAACTCGTGAAACAGTGTATTAAGCTCTTTGAAGCTTATAAGCGATGGCAATTCGTCTGTTGCAGGAGTGAAATTTCCTAACAGCATTGAAATGGGTATTTCATATTCCCCTTCTGTTTTTTTGCCAGCTGTTAGACGTACACCATAAAACCACGACTCTTTATTTGGACGAGGGAACAGATCCAAGTAAACGCGACCTTTTAATGTGTTGTTGTCATATACGTCGTACATCAAAACATCGGGGTGCCAAACCGAAGCGTTTTCGATTTTGCGGAACTCAAGTCCTAACAGTTCGTTGAAAATATCAAGTATCCCCTGTAAACACTGATCCATTGGCAAATATTCTCTTACCTTTTCGTAATCGACATCAAACTTTGTTTTTAGAATCTGATTGTTGTAGTAGGCTATATCCCACGGTTCGAGTTTACAGTTTTTGTTACCAGTTTCGGCAGCTTTTACTTGCCTTAGTTCTTCAATGTCTGCTTTGGCTTTTGGTTTGGCTCTTTCAACCAAATCGTTAATAAAGCTCCATACCGTTTCAGGATCTTTTGCCATTTTGGGGACTAAATTGTAATCTGCGTAGGTTTCATATCCCATTACTTGTGCAAGTTGGTAACGCTTTTGAACCAAGTTGTTTAGTATATCCAAGTTTTTGTCGGCTGCACGTGTGTTGTATTTTACGAAAAACTCTTTGCGAGTATTCTCACATGCTGCGTTTTTCAAAATCGGGTCGCGAGTGGCGTTGATAACAGGTATTTCGTAGCTGTTGTCCGTCTTTTTGTATGTGTTTTTGAAATTTTCGGGAAGACCTTCGGCTCCTTTTTCATCAACAACAACTGTTTCGCTTGCCGAGTTCATGTTGTTGGAATATTCTGATGTTAAAAGACCAATCTCTTTTGTTAACTTTTCATATTCAGCAAGTTTCTCTCCGTCTAAGTTTACACCAGATTGGGTAAAATGCAGAATCAAATCGTCAACGAATATTTTTCTGTGTCCTTGCAAGCTTTTGTACTCATCTGTTGACAGGAAAGCTTGCATTTTGTTGAAAATCTGTTTGTTTGAATAGAGTGTTGTCGATAGAGAATCGAGAGCTAAATGCCCTTTCAAACCAACTTCTCGCGATAGTGAATCGGGAGATGTCCAGTAGAGCATAAAACAGTTGTTGTCTGCGGTGTAAATTGTGCTGTAAATGTCATCTAAAGCAACAAAAATGTTGTCAAAAGTAATTTCATTGCAATTCTTCAACTGTTCAATTGCTTCGCTCATAGTTTTAAGCGTGTGATTTGCATAATCTTCAATGTCCTGGGCTGTGATTTTTGCATAGTCGATAGGTTGATTATCCTTGACAAAGAAGGGGTTTTTGGAACTTTGGTCTTGAGGCGAACAAGCCACCAAAATAGAGAACATAAGTAGATAGTTAATAAATTTCATAGGTTGCTTATTTATTGATTTTATTAAAACAAAGCTCAAATTTACCCATTTTTTACGTTAAATATCATAACACCGACACAAAATCGAAAATAAAGTGGCCCTGATTTTGTTAACTTTGCCGTTTATAAACTATAATCAATGGGACATTTAAGACAAAACCCTATGTACAAGTATCTTATGATGCTTGTTATTACGGCAAGTGCAGGATTACAGGGTTGGACAGTTCTTTACACAAATTTTGCCAAAGAAGTGGCAGGTGTTAATGGGTTTCAAATGGGTGTTTTACAGTCGGTTAGGGAGCTTCCCGGGTTTCTTACTTTCTTGGCTATTTATGTTATGCTCGTTGTTAGGGAGCATCGTCTTTCGGCATGGTCAGTTATGTTAATGGGATTTGGTATTGCTATAACAGGTTTTTTTACGTCTTTTGGCGGAATTATTTTTGCAACTCTTGTAATGTCAATAGGTTTTCATTTTTTTGAAACAACTAACAAGTCGCTTACAGTCCAGCACTTTAATCAATCCGACACTGCAACTGTTTTTGCACGATTACGGGGTTACGGAGCATTAGCAAACATAGCTGTTGGAGCATTTGTTTGGGTTTTGACAGTTGTTTTACCATACAAAACAATCTTTCTTCTGTTGGGAATTTTCGTTTTTGCTTCAGGACTTTATATGCTTATTAAAGATCCATTGAAAATAACGAAAGAGTATCAGGTGAAAAAGTTGGTAATTAAGAAGAAATATTGGCTTTATTATGTTTTAAATTTTATGACGGGAGCAAGGAGACAAGTGTTTACGGTTTTTGCCATATTTCTGTTGGTAGAGCGTTTTGAGCTTGGTGTTTCTACAGTTGCAGGGATATATGTCGTAAACTATGCTCTAACATTTTTGTTAAATCCGCAAATATCGAAAGCGATTGATAAATACGGCGAGCGTGTTGTGCTATCGTTAGAAAGCATTAGCCTTATAGTTGTGTTTTTGGGCTATGCTTTTATTCCAAATGTTTATGTGGTTGTTGGTTTGTTTATGCTTGACAGTGTTTTTATGAATTTCAGTATTGGTATTAATACATATTTGCAGAAAACTGCTGATAAAAAGGATTTAGGTTCCTTGACAGCTGTTGGATTTACTATAAACCACATATCAGCAGTTATCATCCCCCTTTTTGGAGGCGCGCTATGGCTTATAGACAGAAAACTGCCCTTTTTGATTGGGGCGGGGCTGACTGTGGTTTCGTTTATGTTTATACGGAAAATAAAGGTAAAAGCAATTAGCAATGTGCAATGAACAATTAACAATTAGTACACAGAGTATCAATCAATTGCCACGATTTTTAAGTCGTTGATAAGGTTGACACAAATATTTTTTGGGCTTAAGCCCTTAATCAATTAGCAATTAGTAATGCTTGCACTGAACGATGCCGAAGTGTGCAATGAACAGTTGAACGTGGGTGATATGGATTTGATGTTAGTGCGAGTGTTTTGGATGTAGAGACGGAGCATGCTCCGTCTCTACGTTGAAAACATTGCCTACGCGAACAATGTACAATCTACAGTATTGAATCTCCTTGCCCTAAAAGGCACGGATATTGAAATGCGGTTTGTGGGTTTAACTGCTTAAAACTCAGCGTTTTTTGGTGTTCTTGGAAATGGAATCACGTCACGGATATTGCCCATTCCTGTTACAAATAGCATTAGCCGTTCGAAGCCCAAACCATAGCCCGAGTGAACAACAGTGCCAAATCTGCGTGTATCTAAGTACCACCACATTGACTCAATTGGAATGTTCATCTCTTTCATTCGTGTGGTTAGTTTGTCTAAATCCTCTTCACGTTGTGAGCCTCCGATAATTTCGCCGATTTGTGGAAACAGAACGTCCATAGCGGCAACTGTTTTGCCATCAGGGTTTTGCTTCATGTAAAATGCTTTTATCTCTTTCGGATAATCGGTAAGAATAACAGGTTTTTTGAAATGCTTTTCTACTAAATATCTCTCATGTTCGGATTGTAGGTCGGCTCCCCACTCTTTGATTGGGTAGGCGAAACGGTTTTTCTTTTGGTCGGGGCTGTTTTTTAAAATATCGATAGCCTCGGTGTAGGTAATTCTCTCGAACTTATTGTCTAAAACAAACCTTAATTTTTCCCTTAAAGTCATTGCAGAGCGTTCGTTTTGGGGCTTCTCTTTCTCTTCGTTGATTAAACGTTGTTCAAGAAATTCCAAATCTTCTGCGCAATTGTCTAAAGCATACTGTACCAAGTATTTAAGCATATCTTCGGCTAAATCCATATTGTCGTGGATATCGGCGAAAGCTACTTCTGGTTCAATCATCCAGAATTCGGCTAAGTGGCGGCTTGTGTTTGAGTTTTCAGCTCTAAACGTTGGTCCGAAGGTATAAATTTGCGATAGAGCTAAAGCAGCAAGTTCACCCTCTAATTGTCCGCTAACTGTGAGGTATGTTTCGCGACCAAAGAAATCTTCACTCCAATCTATCTCTTTTTGAGGTGTGCGAGGTGGATTATTTATGTCGAATGTGGTCACTTGGAACATTTCTCCTGCCCCTTCGCAGTCACTGGCTGTAATTATTGGCGTATGAACGTTGTAAAAACCACGGTCATTGAAAAACTTGTGTATTGCAAATATCATGTGGTGTCGAACTCTGCTAATTGCGCCAAACAGATTGGTTCGGAATCGCAGATGAGCGTTCTCTCTTAAAAACTCTAAAGAGTGGCGTTTTGCCTGCATAGGGTATAAGTCGGGGTCAGAGTCGCCCAAAACTTCGATTTTTATGGCTTGTACCTCATTTTTTTGACCTTTCCCCATTGACTCCACTAACTTGCCCACAACAGAAATAGATGTGCCTGTGTGGATACGGCTAAATATATCTTCATTAATTGTAGAAAAATCGGCAACAATTTGTGCATTACGTAAACACGAACCATCGTTAAGAGCGATAAAGGCTACGTTTTTGCTTACGCGGACAGTTCTAACCCATCCCATTACAACAACTTCACTTCCAAAATCTTCGGAGTTTGTTAGTTCTGAAACTTTTATTCTTTTCATATTTTTATTCTTTTTTCGTTAAAAGGTTGTAATGTAGAGACGGAGCATGCTCCGTCTCTACTTAGTGTGTTTTATTTATAGGGGTTTATCTTGTTATGATAATTCCCATTCACAACCATCTTTTGTATCTTTTAATGTTATTCCAATATTGAGCATTTGGTCTCTAATTTTGTCAGAAGTGGCATAATCTTTTCTTGCTTTTGCCTCACTTCGCAGTTGAATCATCATTGAAACCAATTGATTAATTCGTTCACGATCGTTGCTGTTTTCATCAGAGGCTTTTAATCCTAAAATATCGTAAACAAAGGTGTTAATTGTTTTCTTTAAAATCTCTTTATCTCCTTTGGTAATTTTTAATGTACCGTCTGCTATACTGTTAATTGCTTTGGCTGCGTTGAAAAGGTGCGATATTAAAATTGGAGAATTAAGATCGTCAAGAATCGCTTCCCAGCACTCATCACGGAGCTTTTGAACTTCGTAAGTTGAAGAAGTTGACTCAGGTAAATTGTTTATTCTGTTTACTGCACGCATTAAGCGTTCAAGACCCTTTTCGGCTGCCTGTAATCCCTCGTTGCTAAAATCGAGAGTGTTGCGATAGTGGCTTTGCAAGACGAAAAATCGAATGGTCATTGGGTCGTAAGCCTTTTCTAACAGAGTGTGTTCGCCGCTGAAAAGCTCTGTAAGTTTTATAACGTTGTTATAGCTTTTACCCATTTTTTTGCCGTTAATGGTAATCATGTTGTTATGAACCCAATATCTTGCCATAACCTTTCCGCTGTGGCAGACACTGCTTTGTGCAATCTCGCTCTCGTGGTGTGGAAACTGCAAATCCATTCCTCCGCCGTGAATATCGAACTGATCTCCCAAATATTTATGGCTCATTGCCGAGCACTCAATATGCCATCCGGGGAACCCTTCGCCCCAAGGACTTTGCCAACGCATAATATGTTCGGCGGGTGCTTTTTTCCATAGTGCAAAATCAGCTTTATTGCGTTTTTCGTCTTGTCCGTCGAGTTCGCGCGTTGTCTCTAACATATCTTCCAAAACTCTGCCACTTAACTTGCCATAAGGTACTTCGGACTTATATTCGGCAACATATTTTTTCAGATCGAAATAAACGTTTCCATTGATTTCGTAGGCGTACCCTTCCGCCAGAATTTTTTTAATCATCTCGATTTGTTCGATAATATGCCCTGTAGCTGTTGGTTCGATCGTTGGGTCGATATTGTTAAACTGTCGCATTGCCCAATGAAACAGATTGGTATATTTTGTAACCAACTCCATTGGCTCAAGCTTTTCGAGTATGGCTTTACTACTAATTTTATCTTCCCCCTCGCGTCCCTCTTCCTCGAAATGCCCTGCATCAGTTATGTTTCTCACATATCGAACTTTGTTTCCCATGTGCGTTAACAATCTGTAAAGCAAATCGAATGTGATATAAGGGCGAGCATGTCCCAAATGGCTTTCCCCGCTAACCGTAGGTCCGCAGACGTACATTCCAACGTGACCTTTGGTTATCGACTCAAACTTCTCTTTTTTGCGACTTAGCGTGTTGTATAAAACCAAATCCATAGTAAAAATTCCTCTGTTTAAAATTTTGTGCAAAGATACAGTTTTGTTAATTAAATGTTTGAATAATATTCTTAACAGTCTCTATTTTTTCATCAAGTAATTTGCGTGATTTTGCTTCGGCTATAAAACGCAAGTATGGTTCAGTATTCGATGGGCGTATATTGAACCACCAATCGGGGAATTCAACACGGTATCCGTCAAAATCCATTATAGCTGTTGGCGTTTCGAGTTTGATGAAATGGTTTTTTACAGCATCCATAGCCTCTTTTTTCTTGTCGATTTTGAAATTTATTTCGCCCGAATTGGCATAGGTTTCAATTTTCGCAATTGCTTGTGAAAAGGTGACTCCTTGTTGCTTGAATTTTTTTATTACATTCATAATCAATATACAAGCCAATAAGCCCGAGTCGGAATAGAAAAAATCGCGAAAATAGTAGTGTCCTGCTAACTCTCCGCCGTAGATACCGTTAATTTCGCGTAATTTAGGAGCAGCAAAGGCGCGACCAACACGCCATGTGTGCATTTTTCCACCCATTGGCAAAAGATACTCCCCAACAGCCTTTGATGTACGAATATCCTGAATAACGTACCCTTTTTCGCCTCGCTCCTCCAAAAAGTAATGACCTAAGAGTGCTATCATAAGGTCTGGCGATACAAAACGGCTATTCTCATCGACGAACATAACTCTGTCACCATCGCCATCGAAGATTATTCCCAAATCGCTTTTGTTTTCTTTAACAGCTTTTTGCAAATCGACAACATTTTTTAAATCTAGCGGATTCGGCGCGTGGTTTGGAAACGTTCCGTCGATATCTTCGTACAGAAATTTTGGGGAATTGCCAAAAATATCGCGAATAAGTAAGCCTGCCATTCCGTTTGAACAATCAATTGTGACGTTCATTTCTGAATAATCGGTTATGTACTGTTTCAAAAAGCTTAGATATTGCTCTTTGACCTCAAAATCAACTATTTTACCCTTTTGTTTTGCAGGGGTTATTGGGGCGTCTTCGGTGATTTTATCTCTTATTATGTTTAATCCGGTGTCTAATCCAACAGGGAGGGCGTTTTCGCGCGAAACTTTCATTCCATTATACTCACGTGGATTGTGCGAGGCTGTAATCTGCACTGATGCTTTAAAACCATGTTTGGCTGTGGCAAAATATACCATTGGCGTGGTAGACAAGCCAATGTTATAAACATCGGCACCTGCATCGACAATGCCTCTACTCAGATATTCATATATTTCGGGCGATGATGTGCGAGCATCGCGTCCTACTAATACCTTGTTGGTTTTTAGCAAGTTAACCAAATGGAATCCTATTTTGTATGCATCGTCACGATTAAAATCTCTGTTATATACCCCTCTGATATCGTATGCGTGAAATGCTCCCATAATTTTTACGTTTAATAATGATTTTAATTCAAGTTTAGGAATGACAAAGTTAGTGATTATTTGCTTCGGCTTGTAGGATATTGTATGAATATTAGTTGTGTGTGGGCTTGAAATGGCAATCATTATACGAAAAGTTTTTCATTTGTTATAATATAATTAATTCAAACAAAAATCAATTATGTTTGTTTGTCTTATTCTTAAAAACATTTGTAATTGTGATTGGTCTTACTTTTTTATTATTTTAATATCAAAATACTGATTTTGTATAAGACTCGTATTGTTATGACGTGAATATGAGATATTCATCTACTAAAATAGTTGGTTAACATTTAAAAAAGTGCAACTTATAAAATATGCATAAAGAGCTAAAATATAATACCAATAAGCGCAAATGTAAGATATACAGTGATTTGCAGGTAAATATACTACAGATTGTTTTTTTTATTTAAGGTTTTGGAGAAACACCAAAACACCTTAGTTGTCATAAATATTTGCTAATATTGCAGGGGAGTGCTTTTTATTTAATTTAACTTATTTAAACATTTATATTATGAGTGATTTAACATTTTTTCTTATTCTAATGTTTGCTGCAATTATAACGGTAGTTCCTGTGTTGTTGGTAGTGTTTCGTAAATCGTTTCTAAGAATAGCTTTTGTAGTAATTGCTTTTATAATTGTACTTACTGCCATTGCTGGTTATGTTGCGCCTGTTTTTGGTAATTGGGTGATGTGGATAACGATACCCTCGATTATAACAATTGGATTTACAGCTTTTTTTATTATTTTACGTATGGTGCAAAAACCTATACGTGAGCTTATTTCGGCAATGGAGGAGCTGGCAAACACTGGAGACTTCACAGTGCGCGCTTCTAAAAGCTTTACCCAGCGTATTGATGAAATAGGTCAGTTAACACGTGCATTTGAGGGAGTGGTGATAGAGACTCACAAAATTTTGCAGGAAAGTAATAATGTATCGCACACGCTAATTGAAGCGAGCGAACAGTTTAAAGTCCAATCTAATTATATTGCAACCAGAGCAAACGATCAATCTGCGTCTACTGAGCAAATTTCGTCGGCAATGGAAGAGATGTCTAGCAACATAAATCAAAACTTAGAAAATGCAAATCAAAGTGCCAATGTTGGGAAGCAGGTAAACGTTGAAGTGAAAGAGGTTAGTGAGGCGTTTAATAGAACCTCAAAGGCAATGGATCACATTCGCGAAAAGACAGTCAATGTAAGTGAAATAGCCCGTAAAATTAATGTATTAGCAATAAACGCAGCAATTGAAGCTGCCAGAGCCGGAGAGTATGGAAGAGGTTTTGCAGTGGTAGCGGCTGAAGTGCGACATTTGGCTGACCAAAGTCAAAAGGCATCTAATGAGATTGATGGTATTTCACAAGAAAGTGCCAAAGCTGTGGAGGAGATGGGGTTGAAGCTTGATACCGTTGTGCCAAATATACAAAAGGTTGTTGCCATGATTAATGAAATTGCAGCAGCGAGTGGAGAGCAACGACAAGGAGCTGAACAGATTAGCACCGCGCTAAACCAGTTAGTGCAGATTACTAACGAAAACTCAAGTACCTCGGAAGAGCTTAGCGCAGGAGCTGAACAGTTGGTTGATTTGGCGAACACCATGGGGCAGACGCTGACTAGGTTTACAATATAACGCAAACAGATAATAAAAATTAAACAATTAAGTTACACCGCATAGGCATAAATGCTTTTGCGGTGTTTTTTTGTCTGTATGTTACATCGCAGCAGTTGAGACGCCATGCTATGGTGTCTATACAAAAAAACGTGTATTATTTTTAATTTTTTTGATTAAAAATGTTCTAATTATCATTATCAGGTTGTATATTGTAGGGCATTAATCAAAACATTAGAGTTATGTCGAAAAATAAAAACAAAAATGGTGAAGCCAAGAGTCATAAAAAAGCTTCTGAGGGTAACGATAACAAAGATTTGCATTATGAGGTAGTTACCGATAAAAAAAAGATAGATAATAAGTTTTATGAAGAGGAGCTTTACAAGCTTCAAATAGAGATGATAAAGCTTCAGGAATGGGTAAAAGCTAAGAAGCTTAAAGTAGTTGTGATATTCGAGGGGCGCGATGCAGCGGGCAAAGGAGGGGCTATTAGCACTATTGTACAGAGGTTGAATCCTCGGTTTTGTAGGGTAGTTGCTTTAGGGATACCAACAGAAAAAGAGAAAACACAATGGTATTTTCAACGATATGTTCAACATTTGCCAGCAGCTGGGGAAATGGTATTGTTTGACAGAAGTTGGTATAATAGAGCGGGTGTAGATCGTGTCATGGGTTTTTGTACAGAGGAGGAATATCTTGAGTTTTTGCGTTCTTGTCCCGAATTTGAGCGCATGTTGGTACGCTCGGGTATTAAGTTAATAAAATATTGGTTTTCAGTCAGCGATGAAGAGCAAGAGCGTAGGTTTAAATCAAGAAATGAAGATCCCGTAAAACGTTGGAAACTAAGCCCTATGGATATTGAATCTCGAAACCGATGGGTTGAATATTCAAAAGCTAAAGATACTATGTTTGCTCACACCGACATTAAACAAGCTCCTTGGTATGTTGTAGTGGCTGATGATAAGAAGAGAGCAAGACTTAACTGTATTCATCATCTTTTGCAACAAGTTGATTATGAAGACATAACTCCTCCGCCAATAACATTGCCAAAACGTGTTGACGACGGAGCATATGTCAGACCTCCAATTACAGACCAAAATTTTGTGCCAGATGTTTATTGAATGTCATTAAAAGTCCCAATAGAAGTTATGTAGAGATGTTCTAATTCCGAAGACAATTAATTTCTGCTGTCTGTTAATAGTAGACGAAGTTTCGTTTCGTACAATTATTCCGGTATAAACGTTTAGGTTGTATGCAGGATTAATTAAGAAAGAAACAGTTGCATTTAGGATTTTTAAATTAACCTCATCAGCTTGGAAGAACTTGTTGCCATAATTTTGAGCGTAAGTAGAGTAAGGCAAAAACAGGTTGTTTCCGTAATTTAAGTTTGCGGTATCGGCTCCGTGTTTTGCAAATATTAATTGAACATCAAAAAAGAGGCGTTTATATCCGTATCGCAAGAAAGTAACAGCTTCGGCAAAATTTGATCCTAAAGGATGTGCAAGAGGTTGATTAAAGTGTGTATAGTTTGTAACGGGGTCGTGTGAATACATAAATGGTCTAACCACGTTCAGCTCGGTTTGAAAATCTAATCGTTCAACACTAAAAAGGTCGTAAGATTTTAACCCGGCTTGAATACCCCATTTATTACCGTGCCAACCATCTCTTTTTCTTAATTCACTTATTTTAAATTCATCGAACACTAATTGTCCGTACAGAGCTGTTTTTTTTAGTAAAGTAATCTTACCTGCAGCTCCAACTATAATATTATCAGGCGATCCAACACACCACTCAACAGGTCGTAGATAAATTACTGGATTGGCGTAATGAATATCGAATCCACGATGCCCCCTTATTGAGTCTTGATCGCGCCATATAACGGCTTCAAAAAGACTTAAGTTTAGCCATTGTGTTACATTCCAACTCAAGTATTGAAAAGCACCCCATTTTTTTGTGTTCATGGCTACATCTGGCCTACTGTCGCGTAAATGCTGAAACTGTGCCCAAAGGTTTACATATTTAATCTGCCAAATATCTGTTGTGATTTTGAAATGTGGATAGTTAAATGAATTGTCCGACAGCAATAGCGAACGATATCCATCTCCAAAAAAGTTTTTACCTGTACCTAATTGAAAGTTAAAGTATTTTGAGGGGCTGTAAGAGATGTAGGCGTCTGAAAAATAGTAGTCGTAACCATTTGGCTTTTGCTTAAAAATTTTTGAAAGTCCTTGACCCGGGATTACTCTTTGAGTTAATTGTTTTATCCTGTCATTTCTCAAATCGTTAAACATAGCCTGATTTTCCAAAAATTGGGTTCCCATAGCAAAATTGTCTCCAATCCCAGCCCTGATAAATATTCCACGTGTATTAACCCAGCTTTTTTGATCATAGTCGTTATCAAATCCTAGTTCTAGATTTATTGCGGGGTCAATACTAAACTCAAAATGCTTATATTTTTTTTTAATGAGGCTCTTATTAAATACTATATCCCAAATTTTCTTTGTGGTCTCAATCTGCAACACATCATCATAATTTGATATTGTATCAGTTTGATTTTTTAAATATGGTTTTATGGCAGTATGGAAACGTGAATCAGAGTTATATAAATCACGCTCAATATGTTGGTATGAGTGGTTGAAAATTAAATTGTAGGGTTGTTGTGCATTTAAGTAAGTAAACGCAAGTGAAAGAAAAACTAAAAATCCGAAAAACTTAATTTTCATTTTTTTTATTCCTAATACCTTTGATACGATTGATTATGTTGGGAATGCAAACCACAAAAAAACCAACAGAAAGAATAACAAATGTGGTTAATCTACCATTATATCGTTGTAATACAATCGATATCCATATTAATAAAATAGAAGCTAAAGACAAAAGTGCGGTAGCTTGCATGTGTGTTAATCCAAGATCAACCAAAAGATGATGGACATGTCTTTTATCCGGAGAGAAAGGAGATTGACCCCTGAATATTCTGATTAAAAAGACTTTAAGCATATCGGCAAGAGGTATGGCTAAAAAGCCGATAGCAACAACTGGAGAGTATCGTAATTTAAAAACTCCTTGATATGTAGCGTTAACCTCAATAAACATAACAGCCATAAAAGCAAGAATATAGCCTAGCATTAGAGAACCTGTATCACCCATAAATATTTTTGCAGGAGTTACATTAAATCTTAGGAATGCTAACAAAGAACCGATTATTGCTGCTGCAAGAGTAGTAAGTTGTATGCTAACTTCACTACCTTCTAAAATAAACCAAAAACTGAAAGCAATAGAAGAGATGATTGTTAATATAGCGCAAAGACCATTTATGCCGTCTATAAGATTTATCGCATTAATGATCGTCATAAAAACGAGTATAGTTAATAGTACACTGGGCCAGTATCCAATATCGTATATGCCCAGAATTCCGTAAAAACTTGAAATTCTAACATCGCCTAGAATAACCAGAATCCCTACGGCAACGAGTAATCCCAAAAATTTTGTAGAAGCAGACAGAGCAGTAATATCATCTTTAATTCCCAAAAAGAAAATCAGAATCATTGCAAATAGAAAGTACTGCAAGCTTGGGAAAGATTCAAAATTTGAAAATAGGGTAAAGGAGAGGATAAAACCTATGAAAATACCCATTCCTCCTAAATTAGGGACTAAGCTTGTGTGTGATGTTCGTTCATTTGGTTGAGCAACCAAGTTTTTATTAACCGATATTCTAATTATTGCAGGAATAACTATATGAGTAATAATAAATGCAGTAAAAAAAGCCGATAGAATATTGATATAAGGTATCATGTTCCGTGATTTTTTACAAAAATAAGCAAATAGCTCATTAAATACTTATTATGACAATAAATTTTACGTAAATTCAATAAGATTTGTTTGGGTTTCTAGTGATTAAAACGAGAAAGATAGGGGTAATATTTTAGCGTAGAGATAACTTCAAACTTCTCATTGAAAAAACAGGTTGTTAAAATTTGTCAAAAAATATAGGTTCGGATAATTTTGACTAAAATAAAACCAATGTTTTTAGACCGAGCAAGCTAGGTTAGGGAAAATTCAGGAGGAGTAGGGGGAAGTTCAGGCAGTAGTCTGTAGGCAAGGTTGCTTTTAGGAAATATAATTACCCAAGCTGTTAAGAATATGATTTTTAAATCGGTACCAAAAGACGCATTTTTTTGATACCATATTTCAAGTTCTCCTTTGAAAGGAGCTAATGAATTTTCAAAGTTTTCAACGCCATCTTTTTGGGCTTTGCTGCGCAAGGTTTCTTGATCACGCAGAATAATTGATCCAATACCGGTTATTCCGGGTTTTGATTTGTAAATTGTTTTTTGCATCTCTTCGGGATATCGTAAAAAATCGACTTCCATAAGTGGGCGAGGTCCGACTATCGACATATCACCAAGCAATACGTTAAAAACTTGTGGCAATTCGTTAATTTTTGTTTTTCGCAAGAATCTGCCGAATGGGAATACTCGGGGGTCGTTTTTCAATGTTATGCTACCTGTTCCTATGTTTGGACTGTTTTTAAGCATTGTTGCAAACTTCCAGATTTTAAACGGTTTATTATTATATCCAATGCGTTTTTGTTTATAGAAAACGTAGTGTTCGCCGGTTAAAAGCAAAATTATTATTACGGGCAACAATAAAGGCGACAGAATAATAATTGTCAACAGAGAAATAATAATATCGAGCAAACGCTTAAGAAACTTGTACATAGAACGTTAAGATTTACATTTTAGAGTCAAGACCTTTTCCGGTTTCAATATGATCAAAGTTAGGAAGATATGATTTAAGTGCCGCAACAATTTCAGATTTATCGGATGATGGCTTATCAAAAACTGCGCGCAAAGATTTTATAATTTTGTTGATTTCCTCGACAGAACGTTTTTTTGAATTTTTAACTATACCTAATGCATGGAATGTGTCAGTATCAAGCTCCTCTTTTTCTGTATAAAATTCCTCGAATGGTTTTTCGCCCGATGTATCAGATTCAAAAAAATAGATAGGATAACTTTTTGAATTTTCGTTTAACAGAAGTGCCTTTTCCCTTGCTTCATTTTCGGTTTTACAAATATCGGCGGTGTAGCCTAATGTTTTAAGTAAGTCTATCGCAATTTCGTCGAAGGGGATCATATCAGTTTCCGGATCTAACTTCGGAAAGAAAATATCGCCAGAACTACCAAGAATAGAGGCTATTAGACACAGTTCTCCCGACTCTTGTGGTGACACGAAAAAGCGTCTAATGTTTTTTGGACACGACCAGGGTTGTTTTTTTGCTAATCGTTCGAGAAATCCCAACGGGAGACTTCCGTTTGAGAAAGCGACATTTGCAAATCTGGCGGTGGTAATAGGAATGGTTTTGGAATATGCCATAATTAGCTCTTCCATAAGCTTTTTGCTTGCCCCCATGATGTTTACAGGGTTTGCAGCCTTATCAGTTGAGACACAGAAAAAGTGTTCAACGTTTGATTTTGAAATCAGTTCAATAAGTCGTTGTGCTCTTAGAACATTGTTTTCAACCATTGCCTCAATTGAAAAAATATCTTTCTCACTTCTGACATGTTTGTGTGCTGCAAAGTTTGCCACTATTTGAAAAGGACCGTGATGTTTCAATATTTTTTCAAAAACGGGATCGGCGAAATTTACTGGATAAGTTATAAAGTCGTTTGGTATATGATATTGTGTTGAGCTACGCAAGTCGCGTACAAGTTCAGTAAGTCCATTTTCATTTATGTCGACAACAATAAGTTTGGCAACTTTGAATTTTAAAAGAGCCTTAATATACCACGAGCCAATGGTTCCTGCTCCTCCAATAACCAAAACATTTTTGTTGGTTAATCTTTCAGACAGCTGTTTGTTAAATTTTTCAAGGTCGGCTTTTAGTAAGCTCTCATCACGCTTAGTAACGTGTTGACTAATAAACTCTTCGAGGTTGAAACGTATCATTGTTTTTATTTTGTCAAAGGATTAGTATGGTTGTTTTTATATCCGGGGATAATTACACTGCTTGGTAAATTAACAACTCTATCCGCCAGCCACTCTGAGTTGTCAAGGTTCCCTTTTTCGCAGTTTTTAAACATTGGCAAACGGGTCATCAATTCCCACAATGGGCGTGTCATTATATCGTTTTGATTCGTGTAGCTTAAAAATTCGTTTCGTTCATTTAAGTCTTTTAATATTAGTGCATTGAGCCAATAATTTGATTTAGCTTCTTTGAGTTCTGTGAAAAAATCGAAATCGGTATTTTTAAAGAAACTTTGATATTTTAGTGCAAGTTCGCGCTTTTTTTCAACAAAAAGTGGCAGTTGTTCAATTTGTGCACATCCGAGAGCTGCCGCGATGTTTGTAAGTCTATAGTTGTACCCTATTTGATCGTGAACAAACTCCCATTTATGAGGTTTTTTAGCTTGAGTAGTAAGGTGTTTAGCTTGTTTAGCGAGTTGTTCGTTATTGGTTAGAATCATACCACCACCGCCAGTTGTAATTATTTTGTTGCCGTTAAAACTTAGAGTTCCCAACAAACCAAAACTGCCTGTATGACGGTTTTTGTATGTACTTCCGAGGCTTTCCGCAGCATCTTCGATACATGGGATATTAAACTTGTCGCAAATAGTTACTATTTCATCTATTCTTACAGGGTGTCCGAAAGTGTGCATTGGTAGGCATGCAGCTATTTTTCGACCTGTGTTTTTGTTGTATGTGAATCCGTCTGCTTTAACTTCACAGTTTTTATTCAGAAAATCGGAGAGCTTTTCCGGTGACATTCCCATTGTATCCTTGTCAACATCAATAAAAACGGGATATGAACCAGTATATGAAATGGCATTTGCTGTTGCAATAAAAGTAACGGATTGTGTTATAACCTCTTCGTTGGCTTTTACTCCAGCGACAATTAAAGCCATATGGAGAGCTGCAGTTCCGTTTACAGCAGCCACGGCATATTTAACACCCGTATATTGAGCGCACAGTTGTTCAAATTTCCCAACATATTCGCCAACGCTCGAGACAAAGTTTGAATCCATTACATCTGTCAAATACTTACGTTCATTACCAATGAAACGTGGGTCGTGTAAAGGAATAAAACCAGTAGGCTCCTGGAATGTTTCACGGATAAAATCAACTATTTTATAGTAACGTGTCATAGAATTAATTTTAGTTTGGCTATTATGTTATAAACCATTAATTACCACCAATATATGCCCATAAAAGTCCAATGTATTCGTGCATTGTACGCTCTACATTTACTATATTTCCGCCCGAAGGTACGATTTTTTTATAGAATGGGTTATTAGATTTTTTAACAATAAAGTTGACGGGCGCAGGTAATGGATTTAAACCAATATTTTTAAAGTGATATAGTGAACGATGCATATGAACAGCATCTGTAACTAATATTAGATTGTGTTGTGTCCCAAATCTTTTATGGTATTCCAAGGCTTCGCTTTTAGTATTCCAAGGCTCACTTATGGTTATAATTACGCTGTCAGGTATTCCGTTTTCTAACGCAGCTCGTTTTAGAACTTCGGCTTGTGGCATTATTTGATCTGCACTATAGCCTGAAGTGATAATCTTGCAGTTTGGTATTTGTTTGTATAATCGAATGCCTTCAATAAGTCTGCCATAAGCTATACCGTTAAGTTGTTCCCGAAACGGCAGAGTAAAGTCATTTTCGTGACCACTGCCTAAGATTAAAACGTGTGTTTCTCGATGTAGAACGGAGTCGGGAACAATAATTAATGGGGTATATTTTTTTTCTAAAAAATTAGTAGGATAGTTTGATATCAATTGTGTAGTTATAATAAAAAGCCATGCAAAAGCAGAAATAAAAATAGCCTTTGCCCATCGGAGTTTCTTTTTATTGTACAATATCAACGAAACTACAATTAATATAATAAAAATAAAAAGAGGTGTAACTAATAGAGAAATAATATATCGCATGCAAAGTAGAATTAATAAAATTGAGGTTTATAATATAAGGAAATAGATAGATTCACAACTAACGAGGAAATGCTTAATGTTATAACACGCTGGTTTTTAGGCAATTGTTAACAGATTGAGGCAGATTTTTAAAGAACTTATTATAAAGTTTACTTTTAGGAAACAGAATGACCCATGCGGTAAGGAAAATAATTTTAAAGTCAGTAATCATTGAAGCGTGTTTTTGGTAATACATCTCCAATTCGCCTTTGTAAGGGATTATTATTTGGTCATAAACGGTAAGAGGGTCCATATTATATGAGGCTACTAATGTGGGCTCATCACTAAAGACAACTGAGCCAAGGCCGGTCATACCGGGCTTTACATTGTAAATATTTAAACGGATATGTTCAGAATACCTTTGCCAACCAAAATTTGAAAGAGGTCGGGGTCCTACAAAGGACAATTCTCCTTTGAGAATATTAATCAGCTGAGGTAGTTCGTTAATATTTGTTTTTCGTAGAAACTTACCAAAGGGTAAAACTCTTTTGTCACCTGGCAAAGTGGTAGGATGTTTTCCAATGTCTACTCCACTCTCTTTTGTCATGGTAACAAATTTAATTAGTTTGAAAGGTCTATTTTTATAACCAACTCTTTCCTGACAGTAAAAAACCAAGTGTTCTCCTGAAAAAAGAAGTATTAATGATACAAGAATTAACAATGGGGAAAGAACAACTAAACAAATTAACGAAACAGTAAAGTCGAACACTCTTTTTACAATTATGTATGATTTTTTCTGCATATAATAAGTGATAATCAAACAGTTCTTTAAGTGCTATAGAACACTATTCCAATAAGTGTGTATAAAATGAAAAGTTAATCTTTTTTATTGTATAAGGGGAAATAATTAGAATTTTCAATGTCCAATAAGTCTAAACCGGTTTCTTGTCTTTTTTTATTAGTTATTTCAACCAATTCGCGATAAATTTGATTGTTAACTATTTTTCTTCCTGTATAATAGGTAACAATATCGTTTGGGAAAAAAGATTTTTTGTAATTATAAATACCATCTTCATATCCATGCCCACCACCTAATACATAGAATTTTTTATTGTTATCTCTAGCCCAATTAATTGTTTCAAATTTAAGAAAGTCATTTGGTCTTTTATCAAAGTAGTTTTCATCAGTTCCTCCAAGAAAAGAGAAAATTGAATCGTCAGAAACTAATATTAACTCAGAAGAAATAATTTTATCTTGAAAATAAATATTACAAACTGCAGAACTTTCGGGGTTGTTTTGAATAAAGAATAAGAAGTCTTCAAATGGAAAGAAAAAACGTTTTTGAGCATTTGTTCTCTCCATAGTGTGAATATATATGTCATGAAAGTTTTTTATTTCTTGTGATGACACTTCTTCTAAGTGGAAAATTTCGCTTCTTAAACCCTCTTTTTGGGCTCTTTTTACATTCTTACGTACCTTATGTTCAAAATTCGACCATTGAGTTTCGGCATCAATAATTTTACCTTTTACATTTAATAGTGTGGGAATTAGATTCCCATCGTAGTTTTTTTCATTGCCATACAAGTTGAACCTTAAAAATTCGGTTATAACATTGTTATTTTGGTACCATGTTCCCACATTTCTCCAAAAAAACTCAATTTCGTGCTTTGTCGCATTTTCTGACATATGCGGTCCAGTATATCCGTAGGGAGCAACAAAATCATAATACTTTTCAGTTGTTTCTATATCAATTTCGTGAAGATATCCGGGTAAAATTATTACAGAACTGTCGGTTTCGTATGCAAAACAGATTAACTCTTTTTTTCTATTGTTGAATACGTTTATATAGTCGATTAGAAAATATGGATCCTTTTTCCCTATTTTACAATATAATTTTTCGTACTCTTTTACATCTTCACCTTTCCCTAAATCTAATATTTTAAACATACAATATGGATTTTAACACAGTTACCATTTCTTGAATATCCTCAAAATTAACATCTTGATGAATAGGAAAATTAGAAATTTTTTTTGAAACTTTATTAGTGAGTTCATACTTGCTATCTTGAAGTTCTTTAATCATAGTATGATACAAACTGACCATGCCAAACCCTCTGTCATTCATCGTTTTGTAAAGCACATCCCTATCGAAATCATCTAATATTATCGGAAGTGTTTGAGGACAAATATTCCCTAAGTCGCTATGCAATATTTTAAACCCCTTCATCTTCTTTAATTGTTCTAATAGATAGTTGTAGTTGTCCCTTCTTTTTTTGTATATTGATAAGAAATCGTAACTCAACTCAACAAAGGGGTTTCCGTCAGAATCTGAGTTTTCAGGATAATTATTTACTAACATTCCACCTTTATCCAAAGGTAAAAGTTTATGTAATGAATAAAAAGAATAGTTTCCTTTACGTCCACATTCACCCGTTATTAAATCTGTTAACCAAGCGTGTGCACAATCTTCAACAAAGAAAATTTTCTTTTCAAGTAAATAATCGGAAATATTCTCATAATTTTTATCATAAAACCCAAAATAATGAACGAGCAGTACTAAAACATCTTCATGGACTTTAATTTTGTCCTTTAGGTCTTTAAAACATATTTGAAGCTCACTGTCTAACAAATAAAAATCAAAAGACATTTCAGAATTTAGCACAGAATCAAAAATACCACTACCCTCATTTGACGACCAACCAATATATGATGGCAATAGAATTACTCCATTTGGATTTTTATTCTTGTATATTTCTATTATTAAACTCCAGGCTTCTCTTGCAGACTCTGTCAAATGCCAGGTTCTTAGATAATTATTAATGTTAGTTGCTTTTTTGGTTATCATTATAGTTTAAGTTTCATTCTTAAAATTTTGTCTTTTAATTCAAAGCTGCTAAAAGGACAATTATCTCCGATAAAATAAACATTTTTTATAGGTACTATCTTTTTTAAATGTATAATAATTGTTTCCAGCTCTTTGTTTTTCGAGCCTCTTATTATTAAATCACTGTCAATGTATCTAACTGATTCTTTGTGGTTTCCATATTGCAACTCTATAAAGTAAAAACCATAAAATTTGTTGACAACTTTGAATTGAGGGTAATTTAATATTTCAAAATCAATTGAATTATTGCTCTCTTTTATGGTTACTTTACTAAATGGAGTTGTGTTTTCTATTTTGAATCCGAGTTTTGAATACCAGTTTAAGGCAGTAGTGTTCGATGCAAACACATCCAGTCCAATAAACCCAAATCCTTTATCTGCGAAAAAATTTCTTGTCTTTTCAAATAATATCGTTCCTATGCCTAAGCTTTTATAGTCATTCCTTATTGCAATCATATTTAGAAATGACAAATTGTCTTCCTTAAATAATTTATACTCTACGAAGCCAACCAAGATATTATTTTCATATAACCCCATATAATAGTATGGAGAAAATGAATTTTCTAATTCATTTTGAATATGAGAGACGATGCCATGTCCTCTATAAATAGACGCATATAAGTATTTCGGATTAAAAGATGAACGAACAATAGATACTGCTTCCGAAATATCTTGTTTGTCTATAATTTTTAAATTATATTTTTCATTCATCATCTGTTTTTTTTAATTTCTGATACTCTTTCAATACGGCTTCCCATACAATATGTTGCTCATACCGAACTGTAATTAATCCTCTTGAGTTTTTAGCCATTCGCTGCACTTCCTCAATATTTTCTAAAAAGTACAGCATTGCATCATAAAGCTGTTCTTTATTCTGTGGTGAAATAATTACTCCATTCTCTTTTTCAATAATTATCTCATTACAACCGTTTATATCTGTGACAATACTGGGCAATCCCATGGCTCCGGCTTGCATAACCACATTAGGGAATCCTTCACGGTAACTTGGAAACACAAGTGCATCTGAAATAGCATAATATGGACGAACATCATCTTGCCAACCTAATGAAATAATATTCTGATTATTTTTAATTTCATGTAATGTTTCCGGCAATAGTGGGTCAAGTTCTTCTTCAAAAGTACCTATTAGCAAAAGCTTTATGTTTTGTGCTTTCAATCTTGAAAAAGCAGAAATCAATTCATTTACTCCTTTATCTCTTACTAGTCGTCCAACAAAAATAAAAACAAAGTCTGATTTGGAAATATTTAACTCTTCTCTGAGTTTTCCGGTCTCTTTATTTGTAAAATGTGAAGGTGAAAAGTAGTCGGTATTTATGCCATTAGAGCTACCATTTGCCAACACATCAAGTTTGTGGGCGGGAGCTAATTTTTCTTTAATAATAATATCTTTCAGTGCGTGCGAATTGGGATAAACTTTGGTAGCACACATATAAGTTGTTCGTTCCACGAAATTAAGTATTCTCCTTTTAATTCCTTTATGAACAAGTAAGGGCATTCCGGCTACAGTATGCAGGCGAATAGGTACACGTGTTATCCAGGCTGCCAACATTCCAACTGTACCAGCTTTAGGGGTATGTGTGTGGATAATATCAGGTTTTATTTTCCTGATTAATCGTGCCATTTCAAATAGAGCCAAAAAATCTTGTACAATACTTACGGGTCTTGTCAAGTGTTTAAGTTTAAACGCCTCTACCTCTTCCTGTGCGGCAGCAATATCTATTATGTTAAAAGGTTCTCCTGAAGCAACACAAACATCCATCCCTTGTTGCTTCATATATTTCAGTTGTCCTTTTAATAGTCCTATAGATACCGAGCTGGTAAATACGCGTAAAACCTTGCTCTTTTTCTTCATATTACCTAAGTATCCTTAATTATCAGGGTTAATAGTTGTTCTCTATTATATCCTTAATATTATTTTTAACTATCCGAAACTTTCCGCTTTTCTCTACTGGAATATCATCTACGTAACGGAAGTCAATTTTCATTTTATTTCCAACACGGTCACGCCAATTTTGTATAAATTTCTGTTCTGATTTTTCGTCAAACTCCTGTTTGTCAATTACTGTGAGTATTTCCAATGCATTTAGTTCATTCTGAATGGCTTGAAAGCGCACAATGCCTTTCGTATCTTTCAAAGTGTTAGAGACATTTCCCAAATTTATTTTTCCATTTTCCGGTGAATAGACAAAGTCATCTATTCTACCCAAAATCTCTTTTACTAAGGGGTTATTATTTCCACAAGAGCAAGTTTTATTTGTATCTTCTAAAGAAATATTGTCGCCTATGTCATAACGAATTAATGGTGTTCCTTCAGTTGTAAATGCTGTTACCACTAATCTTCCGGACGTAGCGGGCTTATCACTGTCATCCAAGACTTCAAAAACACCGCTTTGTAACTCCAAATGTAAATTTCCGTTTTTGCATTCAAAAATAAAGGGTGCTCCCTCGGATGAGGCATACTGGTCATACATTTTACAATCGAAAAAAGGCTCAATGATGTTCCGCATTTCTTGAGTGACACTTTCTGCTGTAGGGAAAATCGCTTTACAAATTCCCCTTGGAAAAGTATAGCCATATTTTAAGCCGTACCTGGCAATTTCTATGATAGTAGACGGAAAGCCAACCATGTATTCCGGTTGAAAACGGATTATATTTTCTACATAATATTTCAAATAGTCTTCCTTGATATGAAAGGTAGAATAATATCGTACTTTGTATTTGAGGTCTGTCTTCCAAAACCTGTTTTTACGAATATCCCTCTCTGTCAATAGGTTTTTGCCACTAAACCAGGCTGTCCGTTTCCCCAGCTTATAACCATACCAACCCCGAAAATTATCTAACATAGCGAAGCGCTCTTGAATATTATCATGAGTAAGGTAGATTTTTAAGGATTTGCCTGTTGTTCCTCCTGTTTTGGACTCAATAGCATCTTTTTTATTCTCTATGGTACAAATCTGATTTATATTTGCTCGTAACTCCTCTTTACTTAAGATGGGCAGTTTATGGATGTTTTCAATTTTATAGAATTCTGGTATATTTTCAAATTGTACCCGATAGTAATCGGAATGTCTATTAGCAAACTTTAAAAAAGTTTCATGCCGTTGAGCTTGTAGTAACAATAATTCATTTCTTGATAATTTTTCACGATTTTTAAACAGATTTAAATATTCAAAGTATTTACTATCATATCGTTTACGATATGCCAATATATTAAATCCCGTTACAAAAATATTGTGAAGGAAATGGGGTGACAATTTATATAGATACTCCAAAAATGCCATAATAGTAGTGATTAAAATCTCTTATTGTGAATGGTTTTGTTTTAATCCCGTTTTAATTCTATTGTTGATTTGTACACTTTTAGCAAAATAATCTGCGATAAAAATAATTGCAAACATAATCCAAAACTCACGCTTTCGCATATGATAAGTGTAAGCCCATGAAACCAAACAACCAATAATAAAAGGTAAAACAAAATACAAAAATTCGGAGAACATATCTTTGTGTTTTTTATACCTCAGTTTTTTCATAAAGAAAATCATAAATATGATATAAGCAATAGAGCCAATTATACCGGTCTCACCAATCATTTTAAAATAGGTGCTATGGACTTCATATTTATCATAATGACCACCTCCAAACGCTCCTATTCCCGTTCCCGAAATGGGATTATCCCTAAACGCAGTCATTGCTTTGGATAGGTTGTTTTGAATAAAGCCTTCTTCATCAGTTAAGCCCGACTCTCCTTCTAATGTTCCGGCTAAACGTGTTTCATATTTATATGAAATTCTACTATTAATATCTGGAGCTATTTTGGGGAGCTCCTGGATTACAACAAACAAAATCAATCCAACAACTAAAGAGATTAAAAATGTTTTGTAATTTCTTCTCATTAAAAGGGAAAGTAAAAAACCTATACCAAAACCTATATACGCAGCCATTTTTCCTGTTAGAAAAAGGAATAATGATACCATCACTAAACTAATAACAAGTGTTCTTTTTTGTTTATTGTTGAAAAGAGTATATACTTTTGATATAATAGCCGGTATTAAAATAGCTAAGATAATCATGGCATAAGAGCCAGCTTGTCCTGCATTTCTAAAACCTGATAAAACCTCACCTCCTGTTCTTTCGGGAAAAATCCGTGGCAAGCCGAAAACAACTGAGAAGTAATCATATATACCGAATCCAGAAGCCAAAATGCCCGCTAGAGAAAAATAATATATTAATTCGCAAAAACCACTTACAGATCCAAAAAAATCTACCAGAACTAAGAAAATAAGAAGTAAAAAAAGTAAAATAACAACCTCGACAAATGACTGTGAGAGGTTTAGTCCAACAAGACCACCTATAAACAGCGTAATAATGAAAAGTATCATAGGTTGATTATATGAGAAATTAAAAGATCTTCCGCTTAAAACAAAAAATAACAATCCCAATGCGCCGGCAATATCAGGCGGAGTAATACGATAAAGAATTCCCGACTCACTTAAACTTTGTGTTATAAAGCTAGTCAAGATAAAAAGTATTATAAAAAACTTTGAAAACTTTAAAGCCATATATCCATATGTTTATTTTATCAACTGCCCGAAAGCCAAAGCCTGATAGTACCTACTATACTTCTTATTTTCCTTGATAAGACTACTATTATTGCTTTTTGTGTAGAGTTTTTCTACAATTATTCGTTTTAAGATTTCTACATTATATGCTTTATCTCCCAAATTATTTGATAATATCCAACCTGCAGCTAACTCTTCAATCATAATTGCTGTCTCTGAGGTATCAGGAGCAAAACATAAAATTGGTCGGGTGGACTCAATGTATTCAAAACTTTTTAATGGGATACCGGCACTATGGTCAATTCCTTCACCAACAATAAGCCAAAGCAAGTGTGAGTCTGCTAATTTTTCTAGAACTCTTTTTCTTTGTATTATACCAATAAAATTGATTTGCTGATACAGTTGATATTTTTCAAGTTGATTTAATACTTCGGTATCAATACTTCCAGCTATTTCAATAATTACATCAGATAATTGCAATATCCCATCATCGACTAATTTTTGCAAAGATTCTACTAAAGGAAGAGGAGAACGGGCACCTCCGTAAAAATTGCCAGCATAGAATATTTTAATGGGCATAGATGAAAATTTGCTTTTGTCAATTAACTTTTCATCTAAAACTTCCTCGGGATAATATCCGTTATAAATGGTATAAAATTTATTTGAAAACTTTGGATAAGCCTCAGCATAGAGCTTCTTCATTGATTCAGAAATAAATACTATTTTATCCGCTCTCTTTATGATTTTCCTTTCAAGCTTAAGATGCAGTCTAGAATTACTTGCTATCATACTATTATGAGTATAATGAAAATCTCGAAAATCAGCAATCCAATGTGTTCTGAATAAAAGCTTCACAAATAGACCCAACAGACTATTTGTTACTAGTGGAGAAGTTGTAATAAGTGTAGTCCTGATAAATTTACGAGGACGTAATAATATCCAAAGAGAAGCAAATGGGAACCAACTAATTCCCTTGTCAGGGAAGACAAGTCTTCTTAATCTGCTAACGATCTTGTTTTTACCGATTTTTGTTTTTTTATTTCCATCACTGTTCGATGATTTTTTAGTACCACTACGAAAACGTTTTATTGAAAAACCACCCACTTGGTAGTGTTTAAAAGCTTTGGGTTTCTTGTTGTCATTTGACCCAATACCCATTGAGCTGTCTTGGTTTTTACAACTGAGTACAGAAACATCAAAACCTTCTAACCCCAGATAATGGGCGATTGAATATGGACGTTGTGCTGCAGGTGCATTAGCTGGAGGAAAGGAATAAGATATGATAAATAGCTTTTTCATATGCTTGTATTTTTTCAGTTTAAGGTTTTTATTAACTAACAACGTGCAATGAACTATCTGGTTTTAAAGATAAAAGTTAAAAGTTGATTTTTTACTCTTATCCTTTTCTCCTTATATAGAGGATTTGTAAGTTTTTGTTTTATTGCGTTTTCTTGAATTCTATTCTTTCTTTATTGAGGCATTCCGTCAATTCTTCACCAACAAACTCACAGTCTGTAATAAGGTTAGCAATCGTGTCACGACCAAAAAGCTTGATATATTGGTTAACAATATCAATTCTATCATATGTGTTTGAATTTCCATGTTTTGGCAACATGCTAAATAAAACAGGAAAGGCTATCCCTTTGTAGCAAACGTTCAAGGTTAAGACATTACTATCTTATGAACCAAATTTCCAAATGGTTCTGTCCATCGCCAGTATGTAGTGAGGGTCATGAGGCAGAAGCGAAAAAATCAATTTAGCTATCAGATCGATACTGAGTACATATTCAGCCATAAATCGCAGAATGCGCCAAAGCGATGATTCTTTTCTAGCAGTATGGTCAAAACTGGCAGCTAATCTTTCAAAACATACATTTTGAACCTTACATAATGCCTTAATAAAGAACCATTAGTTTTATTCGGGCAAGATTGATGCTTTTCTGAAATTTTCTGCTAGAATTTCAGTTAAATAGCTACTTTTGTATGAGGCCTTGAGTTCTTCTGTTTTCTTCATAACTATCCGGTAAATAATAATAAGAAACGAAAACTCAAGGGTTTGTTCACAAAGACACGTTTACTTTATTGACATTCAAATAATTATATTGTTATTGTTTTTGTTGTGTGATGAGCAAATTATTAAAATCCTCTCTTAACAAACCACACTGGTAAACATCTTTAAACTTTCCATTATGGAAGTAATGTTTGACTAATAAGCCTTCTTTTTTGAAACCTAATTTTTCGATTAAATTAAGAACAACTATATTATCTACAAACGAGTCCGAAATAACCTTATTTAGGTTTAATGTATTAAAGCCGTAATCTAACATTAGACTAAAAGCCTCCTTTGCATAACCTTTACCTTGTTGTGCAGGATCTAATCGAGCTCTCAATGTTGCACGTTGATGTCTGGTTTTTATATCAAATAGACCTATATTTCCAATAATTTTCAACTCACTATTTTCCTTAAGGAAAATAGCAAGTGCTACGTCTGTCTTTTTAAGACTATTGTACCAATCCATTTGATCTCTATATGAAATTGGATCGTGAATAATAACATCTTCCATTTCTTTATTCCATCTTAGATCGAGTAGATATTTCAAATCTTCAATTTCGATGGGCTTTAGTAATAGTCTTTCAGTTTCAAGTATTCTCATTATTTGTACCTCCTATTATTTTATAATATATTTCATTTAATGACATAATCGGATAATTATTTTCTTTTACAAATTTTACAATATCAATTATAGTCTGCCCAATACCCACTTCTCTGTTTTTTAGCTTACTAATGGTATCAAACGTAATATTATTGAACTCTTCTCTTGTTAATGTATCTTTTATTTGACGCATAAAAGATATATTTGGCGAGTTAAAAACTAAATTCATCGGATGGAAGCTGATGATTTTTATTCCTGGTGTAACAAATAGATCAAGATATTTTTTAAAATCTAAATCTAATTGATTATATAAATGTGTGCCATCTTCGAAAAACACAGGTATATTAATCAAACCAGATTCGTGCAATATCGGCCTGATGTACGACTGCATTATGGTACCCATATTAGAGAAGTATTTATAATTATATTCATTTTTGAGCAAATGAGTAATGTCTGTTACGTCAAAAAATCTGTGGCTTCTAAATACGTATGATTCTGGAGCAAACTTTATACAAGTCTCTATAACTTCTCTAAATGAATTTCCATGAGAGCTGTTTTCTAGAAAATTGGGGTGAATGCCGCGTTCTATTTTACCTGATTTAAAATTTGAATCTATGATTTTAGACTCATGAGTAACGAATAGAGTTGGTTTAATATCAAGAACATTCACAATGTCAAAAAATTCTGACATCACATCCTCTGAAGCCCAATCTACATCGGAAGTAAAACAAAAAACAGGTATTTCGTCCCAAATTTGTTTTTTATTGATTTTACATAAAAGTGTTTCAATTTTTTCTTTCATTAGTTAGTAATTTTTTTGTTTTAAAAATTTATTGTCGTGTGCAAAATGCAATTTTATAATATATAATCAAGAAAATCGCGTAAGCTACAGTTAAAGATAGACTGTACAGTATAATAAAATTTAATATATTTAATTTTAGAAAGTAAGCAGTGCCGAATGTAGCCAAATTAATAAATAGTAATATTATGTTGGTAATCAGCCCTATTTTTTGTTTTTCAACCGCATTAATTGTAACTGATAGTGTAGATGAAACGAACCTAACAGCCATTAATATTGCCAAAAAGCCGGCAAAAACTCCAGCATCCACCCAATCGAGTCCAAAAATAAAAGGGAAAATCCACTTACTTACAAAAATCAAAGGGATATAAATGGGAACTACAAGAACAATGAGTTTTTTCAGTGTGGATAAAAAAATTGATTTGCAATTTCCGCGAATTTTTATTTCTTCACAAGCTTTTTGATAATAAACCTGTGAAACACTCTGAGCGATGAGTACATTCGGTGCTCCTATTATTCTGTTTGCTAATGAAAACTGACCTACGTCATTGACTGAATATATAGATGTGATTAATAAGTTAGAAATATTCAACGTGGTTGCATTAGCCAATCCTGCGGGGAAAGCGTAGCGCGGGAAGTCTCTATATCTATGTAATACTGTTTTTAAATCCTTGTATTTATAGCTTATCATCTCTTTGTATTTAAAAGAGACATTTAGTCGTAACACTCTATTACCTAAAATATATGCAACAAATTGTCCAATAATTAATCCGCTATCTAGTAGCAACTTAAGAAAACCAAACAACAATTGAACAATAGTCATGGAAAAGTTTTTTATCACAACTGACCCGGACATCGATTTGTAATTTTTGAATCGATTATTAAGATTAATTAAAACCGTATTAAAGCCAATGAAATAAGTAGCTAATGGAATAAAATATAACCAGATTGGTTTTGAAGATTCAATATTAAGGGCATTTGCTATTGGATCAAAAAAAATCACAATGCAAATAAAAATAATTAGCGAAATAATAAAGTTTAAATAATTTGCCAGATAGGCTATTTTATACGCATCACTCTCTTCTTTTGGAAGCATTATAGCCTGTTCATATTTTAAATTGATATTACTCCCAATAATTGCTGTTATTGACAAAAAAACAGCAAACGCTCCAAAGGCTTCAGGCGTATAAAGTCTTGTTAGTACAGGGCTTATCAATACCAGAATAAACTGGGAAATAGCCGTACCACTGGAAAGTATCAGCACATTTTTATTGAACTCAGAACGAAATATTTTATTAAATATTTTTTTCACTAAAAATGCTCTTATTTCATCAATATTTCAAATATGCTTTCTCCAGTATTTCCACTTCCATAATAACTTGGATATGATTTAGGTAGTATGTTGCAACTATTGTACACTGATAAAATCTTGTTTTTATCCGTCCCCACAATTGTATTCCACCCACTCTCCACGGTTTCCACCCACTCTGTTTGATCACGTAATGTGATACAAGGTTTTTTCATAAAGTAGGCTTCTTTTTGTACTCCACCAGAGTCAGTGATTATGCATTTACACAAAAACTCGAGTTCAAGCATTTCAAAATAACCAATCGGATCAATTACAGAAACGTTTTTACTAAATGAAAGTCCAAAACTCTCTACCATTTTTTTTGTACGAGGGTGTAATGGCAAAACAACATTGGCAGGCAGGTCATTAAATGCCTCTATAATTTGACTTAGTTTTTCGGGATTATCTGTATTTTCGGCTCTATGAACGGTTGCTAAGACAAAATCATTTTGTATTATTTCTTTATTTAATCCCCTTACATTGTCCAATCTGTTGACACCCCGTTTTTTCTCATCTTGTAGTTTTTTAAGATAAAACAAATTGGAATCCAACATAATATCACCTACATTATGCACACCTTCTGTAATTCCTTCGTTTTTAAGGTTTTCAACAGCGGTCTCAGTTGGACAAAATAGAAAAACGCTAATATGGTCTGTTAAAACTCTGTTTTGTTCTTCCGGCATATACTTCCAGAAACTCCGCAACCCCGCTTCCACATGAGCCAAAGGAATGTGCAACTTGCTTGCAGCTAACGCTCCTGCTAATGTGGAATTAGTATCGCCATAGACTAAAACAATATCGGGTTTTTCTTTAAGGAGTAATCCTTCAATTTGTATTAACATTTGCCCCGTCATTTTTCCATGGAAACCTGAGCCAATATTTAGATTGTAGTTAGGATGTGGAATTCCCATATCTTCAAAGAACACATCTGACATAGAGGCATCATAATGCTGTCCGGTGTGAACTAATACCTCTTTAAATTTATCTTTCCACTCTTCAGTTTTAAGCAATCTGCTTAAAACAGCAGCTTTTATGAATTGTGGTCTTGCTCCTACAACAGTTAATATTTTTTTCACAAATATGTTACTTTCTATTTATTGAGTTTGAGAAAAGAATTAATAGCATTACAAACAAGATTAATATCTTCTTCAGTTATATATGGGTGAATCGGCAATGAAAGCACTGTAGCACAAAGTTGTTGTGTAACAGGATTGCTTTCGGCTGAATACTTCAAATGCTTGTATGCAGTTTGACCATGCATAGGGGTAGGATAATATATCATACTCGGGATTCCTTGCTCTTTCAGATAAGTCTGCAGCCCATCTCGTTGCTCTCTGTTTTTTAGCTGAATGGTGTATTGTGCCCAACTGGAATAGTATCCTTCGGGGATAATTGGAGTTGTCACTATACCTTTCAGTTTTTTGGTATATAGTGCTGCTGCTTTATTAATATCTTTCAATTCATATTTTTTGAAAGCATCAAATTTCACTTGCAGAATAGCTGCCTGAAGTGTGTCTAATCGTGAATTTACACCGATTCGCACATTATCGTATTTGAAAGAACCTTTACCGTGTACTTTTAGAGAATTCATAATCTCTGCCCACTCATCATTATTGGTAAAAACAGCACCTCCATCGCCGTAACAGCCAAGAGGTTTGGCAGGGAAGAAGGAAGTAGTGGAAATATCTCCGAAACTACAAGCCATTCGGTCGTTAATTTTACCACCGAACCCTTGTGCGCCATCTTCCAAAATAAGAAGATTGTACTTGTCGGCGATTTTTTTAACGGCATAGTAATCAGCAGGAAGTCCGAACAGATCGACGGTAATAATAACTTTGGGTGTTAGCTTACCTTCTTGTAACGTCTTTTCAATAGCTTTTTCAAGACTATTTACGTCTATGTTGAAAGTTACAGCATTCACATCTACAAAAACAGGGGATGCTCCTTCCAGAGAGATAACTTCTGCCGAAGCAAAGAATGTGAAATCAGGCACAAAAACAGCATCTCCTTTACCTATATTCCACGCCTTTAGGGCAAGTGTGAGAGCATCCGTTCCATTAGCACAACTAATGCAGTGCTTAACTCCAACATATTCTGCAAGCGAAACTTCTAATTCCGTAACTGCTTTTCCCATAATGTAACCACCGGAAGCAGCTGTATTTATCATAGCCTTGTCTATTTCAGGCTTTAACACATTGTATTGTTTTACCAAATCTCTAAACTGCATATAATTCTTTTTATTTTATTTCAATTAATCCTTTTTCTGTTTCTTTGTATTTTTTGCTGCACTTTTGGCAAATTAGTGTATTGTCAAGCCTTTCCCCGCATTCGCACACCCAACCAAGTTGTTTGGCTGGCACACCTGCCATTAATGCATGATCTTTTACATTTTTAGTCACTACTGCACCAGCTGCAATTAAAGCACACCGTCCTATTGTATGACCACACACAATAGTGGAATTTGCCCCTAAGGTGGCTCCCCATTTAACTAGGGTTTTTGCATAATTACCATGTACAGAATAATGTGAGCGTGGCGTAGTAACATTGGTAAAAACACAGGAGGGACCACAAAAAACATTGTCTTCTAACTCCACACCTTCATAAACCGAAACGTTGTTTTGAATACGTACTCCATTGCCAATTTTTACGTTATTTGCAATATTTACGTTTTGTCCAAGTGAACAGTTTTCCCCTAGAATAGCACCTTTTTGAATATGACAGAAATACCATATTTTTGTTCCTTTGCCAATAGTTACACCCTCATCGACGTAACTACTTTCGTGTACGAAAAACTCTTTCTCCATTTGTAATTTTATTTGTTTTTAGCATCAATTAATTCTTGGGCTTTCTCAAGTACTTTCACAACCTCTAATCCAGACTGCCCATTTGCCACTTCAATTTTTTTATCAAGGTTTTCAACAAAATATTTTAATTCTTCCGTCAGTGGTTGTTTTTTTTCGTAAGAAATAATCTCTGTTGGATTTTCTACTTTTATAGGAATTCCCTGTTCAAACTCAATACGTTTGTCGTAGAATTTTATCTCTTTTTCTTCCGATGAATCGTCAAAAGAGATCATTCCTTTGCTTCCAATGACAACCAAACGTTGTTCTTTGAAAGGATGTAACCATGAAACAAAAATGTGAGCATGAATATTCCCTGGATATGTAAGCTGTGTCATTGTGTAATCGTAAACGTTTTTTTGCAAAAATTTAGTTCCTTTAGATTCTATTTTTTCTGATGGTTGTCCCACAAAATAATCTAAAACAGAGATGTCATGTGGAGCAAATGACCAGAACACATTTTCTTCTGTTCTAACTGTACCTAAGTTTAAACGTGTAGAATACAGATAATAAAGTTGACCTACTTTCCCGGAATCAATTAACTCTTTAATCTTTTTTATTGCAGGATGAAATAACAAAACATGACCCACCATCAGTTGAACGCCATTGTTGTTTGCAATTCTTACTAATTCGCCTGATGTCTCTGATGACAAAGTCATTGGTTTTTCAACTAAAACACTTTTCCCGTTTTCGAGGATTTTTTTTGCTATCTCGTAATGCAGGTGTGCTGGAGCAGCAACAGTATATCCATCAAAATCTTTTTTTATTGCTATATCTAAATCCGTAAATCCCTCAACCGGGAATTGAGACAAAAGTTCTTTTAATCTAGACGGATTTGATTCAACGATTCCTCCCAGATTTCTCATTTGAAAAAGTGTTCGAATATGGTTTTGTCCCCATTTTCCTCCACCAATGACACATATTTTTTTACTCATATTTAATTCATTTAATACAATTATAGTGTTCCGTCAACAACAGTATCCAAAACCCCTTTCACATCATACACTACCCTATTTCCATTTGTAATTTTCGACAAGTCTAACTCTTTAAATTTATTATGAGCTACTGCCAAAATAATAGCATCATACTTGTCCTTTGGCAGTTTGTTTGTAACCTCCACTCCATACTCATGTTTTGCAATATCGGGATTTACCCAGGGGTCGTATATGGTTACTTTAGCACTGTATTCTTTTAATGTATTGACAATATCAATAACTTTAGTGTTGCGTACGTCTGGGCAATTTTCTTTAAAAGTAAAACCCAGCACAAGAATATGAGAACCTAAAACTTGAATGCCTTTCTTTAGCATTAATTTAACAACTTGGTCAGCTACGTATTCGCCCATGCTATCGTTCATTCTACGTCCTGCCAAAATTAGTTCGGGGTGATGTCCGTGACGTTGAGCCGCTTGTGCTAAGTAAAATGGATCTACGCCTATACAGTGTCCTCCAACTAATCCCGGTTTAAACGGTAAAAAGTTCCATTTTGTTCCGGCAGCAGTCAGCACATCTTGTGTATTAATGCCCATTTTATTGAAAATTTTTGATAGCTCATTTACAAAAGCTATATTGATATCGCGTTGAGCGTTTTCAATAACTTTAGCGGCTTCTGCCACTTTAATTGTTGGAGCCAGATGTGTTCCTGCGGTTATTACGGAGCCGTAAACTTTATCAATAATTTTGCCAATTTCAGGTGTACTACCTGATGTAACCTTCAATATTTTATCAACTGTATGTTGTTTATCTCCCGGATTAATGCGCTCGGGGCTGTATCCTGCAAAGAAGTCTTTATTATATTTTAGACCACTCACGCGTTCCACTATGGGAATACATTCATCTTCTGTTACACCTGGATAAACGGTAGATTCATACACCACTATATCTCCTTTGGAAATTACTTTCCCTACCGTTTCACTGGCTTTAATTAGCGGAGTTAAGTCTGGATTATTATTTACATCAATAGGCGTAGGGACGGTTACAATGTAAAAGTTCGCACCTTTTATGCTATTGATATCCGAACTGCAGGTAAAGCCATTAGCTATAGCAGACTGGAGCAATTCGTCTTCCACTTCGAGCGTGGAGTCGTGACCACTCATTAATTCTTTTACCCGCGCTTGGTTGATATCGAAACCAATAGTAGTATATTTTGTTGAAAACAGGCGTGCAAGTGGCAAGCCTACATAACCTAAGCCAATTACGGCAATTTTTACATCTTTATTATTCATTAATATTTTATTAAGTTTACAGTTGTATCGTTGATTGTTATCAAAATAAGTATTCAAAAAATCAATAATGTGCAGCTTTAGTGTTATTCAGGTTTTCAATACATATATTATTACAATTATAGCACCAATGTCATTTGAAAATTGATGAGGCGTTTTTATTTAAACAATTGCACATATTTTTCGAACATATATATTTTCCCCCTTTGTCCACCTGTAATCTCTTTCAGTATTCCTAAGTCTTCCATATCGGAAATTAATTTATAGGCAGAAACTGCGGATTTCCCCACCACCCTTTCCACTTTTGCTGCATTTATTATCGGATTGCTAAACATCTCATTTATTATTAAGCGAGCATCTCCAGAACGATTCCCCAGAGGTTTAAGTAAGTCATCTAAAGATTTCTGAATTTGCAAAATATTATCAAAAGTATCTACACCGTTTTTTGCGGTTTCGACAACTCCGGTCAGAAAAAATTTAAACCATTGATTTATATCGTTGTGGGTTCTCACACGCATTAGATTATCATAGTACAAAGATTTGTGTTTTTCAAAAAAATCAGATAAGTATAAAATTGGACGTTTTAATATTCCTTTGGAGACTAAATATAAAGTTATCATCAATCGTCCGACTCTTCCGTTCCCATCTAAAAAGGGGTGTATCGTTTCGAATTGATAATGAATTATGGCTATTTTTAATAAATCCGGCAGTAAATGTTCGTTGTTGTGAGCAAATTTTTCAATATCCGACATTAGACGACCCAATTCGGAAGCAGGGGGAGGTACAAAGATAGCGTCATTGATACTAGTTCCTCCTACCCAGTTCTGACTAGTTCTGAATTCGCCAGGAAGTTTATTTTGTCCTCTTACACCCGATAAAAGGATTTTGTGTGTCTCTTTTATTAATCTACTCGAAAAAGGTAGTCGGTGTAATTGCAAGACAGCTTCATTCATTGCCTGAATATAATTTTGTACCTCTTCCCAGTCATCTCTTTTTTCAGCCGAAATCTCATCTTTTTTAAGAAAAGCATCCTCTACATGTGTTTGCGTTCCCTCTATTCGAGAAGATTGCGTGGCCTCTTTGGCAATGTGCATAGATATATACAAATCAATATTTACATATTCTGAGTACATATCCAAGCGTCCGAGATGCCTGTCAGCCTGACTGAGCAGTGTAATTACGTCCATATCATTTATCTCCCATTTTCTGTTTATTTCGTTGGGAATAAATGCTTTATAGTAGCCTTGATTGATAAGTTTTCCTGATAAAAAATTGTTACTCATCTGTGTAAAAATAGCAAACGCATGGTACAAGACAATCTCCTTATTTAAGTTTTTGCCCATAAAACTTAAATAAGGAGATTGCTTATTTAAGTTTACTTAAGATAAATTGTTTTATGTCTTGCAGAATTATCTTCAACGTTAACAATGTTATTAAAGTGAGTGCAAAATGAAACTAGAGCTACAAATTCTCCCAATACCACTTTACAGCTTCCTCCAAACCCTCTTTGATATTAAACTGGGGATTATAACCCAACAAATTCCGTGCTTTTTCTATACTTGCAAGTGAATGAGGTATATCCCCGATTCTGTTAGGTCCGTGGATAACTTCTATTTCTGAAATTTTAGGGTCAAATTTTAACAAACACTCTTTCAGATAAACAACTAACTGATTTAGCGTTGTTTGCTCGCCGTATGCTGTGTTGTAAACCTGATTTATCGCATCGGGATTTGTTGTCTCCATAGCCAGAAGATTCATCTGTATCACATTGTCAATGTAGGTAAAATCACGGCTATGTTCACCATCTCCGTTGATTACGGGTGATTTGTGGTTCATGAATTGCTTTACAAACAATGGAATAACCGCTGCATAAGCACCGTTAGGGTCTTGTTTGCGACCAAAAACATTAAAATAACGTAAGCCGATATACTCCATGCCGTAAGTCTTCGAGAAAACATCAGCGTATAGTTCATTTACATATTTGGTTACCGCATATGGAGACAAAGGTTTCCCTATTTTATCTTCTACTTTGGGAAGTGCTTTACTATCGCCGTATGTTGAGGAGCTTGCAGCGTAAATAAATCTTTTGATTTTTGCGTCACGACTTGCCATTAACATATTCAAAAATCCCGAAATGTTTACTTCATTTGTTGTGATTGGGTCGTTAATGGAACGAGGCACAGAGCCTAACGCTGCCTGATGAAAAACATACTCAACCCCTTCAACTGCTTTTTGACAATCTTCCAATTTTCTGATATCACCGACAATTAATTGGAATGTTTCAGGATAAGATTGAATCAGAGGTTGTATGTTCTCCTTTTTACCGGTAACGAAGTTATCTAAACAGACCACTTTGTGTCCAAGCTGCAACAAGCTTTCACAAAGATTGGAACCTATAAATCCTGCTCCACCGGAAACTAATATTTTACTATGTTTTAACATAAAGCTAAATAAAAACTTTATTCAATGTTTAGGCTTTGACTAAATAAGTTGTTACTATTTCCTTGTTATTTACAATCGGTATCGCACAGCTCCGCCCTTTCACTCACACGTTTTGTGTGGCTACTAAGGTACTTTAGGACACAAAGATACTAAACAAAGCGTTGTGTTTACAGATATTTTGACGAAATTTCGACACATATCATAGTTGACATAAAATCTAAACGAACAACCAATATTTGATTGCTTTTTTTTCTGATTATTTCACCTTGAAATCCACTAAAAGGGCCGGAATCTATTTCTATGTAATCACCTATTTGGAGGTCAATATCTTGGACTTTAACATTTTCAGAGTTTTCTGTTAAAATACGTAGATTTTCTATCTCTTTATCTTGAACATAAGCCGGCTGATTTTGAAACATTAAAAAACGAACTACTCCTGCCGTTTTTAATACTTCTAGATGGTCATCGTAATCAATCCTGACAAACACATAACAAGTGATTAAAGGAATATCAACTATCTTTTTCCTATCACTCCAATGACGGACGGTTTTAATTACAGGCAGATAAGTCTCTATCCCCTTTTCGGCAAGTAGAAGTGCCACTTTTTTTTCGTGACGTGAACGTGTTGATACTGCATACCAGCGTAAACTACTGCTCATTTCTGTTACTTGAGTTTAGCATGTTGTCAATTTCGATCTGTAAATCAGAGTATTGGAATCCGAGATCACGTACGATTTTTTTGCCGTCAAATCTGCTGTGTTCAAATCCCGATTTTACAATTTGTCGAGTCAATTTTGGAGATATATTAAATATCCAGGCAAAAATTTCGTTTAAAAGAGAAATCGTCCAAAGCATTTTTTTATTTATGAATCTTGGTTTTCGCTCTTTGTTCAATGATTTCTGCACCATTTCAAATAATTTCTGATAGCTTAAATTCTCAGAACAAAGTATATACCTCTGCGATTTTATGTCTGTATCTGATAAAATAATTGCGGCTCTGCACACATCGTTGACAGAGACGTAACCAGTGGTTCCATCAGTTATAAAGGGTAATCCAAATGCCATTTGTTGTAAAAGTGCTGATGAGCTTTTCCCCGAGTTGGCATTTCCCAAAATAATGGCGGGGTTTAGTATCACAGCATTCAATCCCTCTTCAATTCCGCGCCATACTTCAAGTTCGGCTAAGTATTTAGATTTGCCGTAATGGCTCTGTTTCTCGTTTTTTTTAAGGAGATGATTTTCGTTGACTATTTCTTCATTGATAGGGTCTCCTATGGCAGCAACGCTACTTAGGTAAACAAGCTTTGTTGAACTGTTCTTTTCTTTTAGAAGCGCATTGACGATATTTTTTGTTCCATTGACATTTGTGTTGTAAATCTGTTTTTTTGCGTGTGGATTGAAAGAGACATATGCAGCTGTATGATAAAAAATATCAACACCTTGTATAAGGTTATCAACACTCTCTTTGTTTAATATATCGCCAAAAACAAATTGCAGATTTTTGAGATTATCGGCACCTAAAAAGGTTGTGAGTTCTAATTTTGCTCTGTTTGAACGTATAAAGGCTTTTACTTTTACGTCCTTTTCAAGCAACACTTTTATTAGATGCGATCCTACAAGTCCATTCGCCCCGGTTACGGCAACATTCATAGCAAAAACTTTGGTATGCAAATTTAGCAATTTTTCTGCCAAATTATCTTTTTCCCAAAGCCAAGCTTATTGTTGGTTAGTTTAAGATGTTGAGGGTCAAGTATCCATAGGTTTAAATCAGAAATGCGAGCGTATGGAAAGCGTTTTAAATATGTTGTTTTTGCGATCTCTTCGTTAGTTTTATCCACAGGAAAAGTAATTCCTGAGATTTGTAGCCCTTGAATTTTCATAACAATGCGAGTTTCTAGAACGATATTCGCTGCTACGTTTTGGTTCTTTAAGGCTTCTATACCATGTCGCGTGTCGTGGTCGGTTGTGTAAACAAAAACGTTCTTATCTTTTATCCAAGCGTAAAAGCACGATGCACACCATGGAATGTTTTTGTCTGATGTTGCTATTGTAAGCACATGATGTCTGCCAATAAAATCAATAATATGCTTGTCAATTGCGTTTTCCATGTTTAGTTTAACTTGTTAAGAACCAGTTCTGTAATTTTGTTTTTGTCGGTAAGTAAAATGGTTTGGATTCCCAACTTTTCAGCTGCTATTGTGTTTGGTTCAAGATCATCGATAAAGAGTATCTCTTGTGGCAAACATTTTAGCTGTTCTAAAACGTGTTGGTAAATTTCTTCCGAAGGTTTGCGACAACCTATTATATACGATAAAAATAGTCCATCGAATAGAGATACCAAGCTTTCGGCTAAATTTTGCTCGGCTATTTTTTGGTTGCTGTGGTTAAAGTGGATATTATTAGTATTACTTAGTAAGTATAGTGGGTATTTATTTTTTAGAGAATGTAGTAGGCTAATGGCTTGACTGTTAAAGTCTAACAGAAGTGCATTCCATGCATTGTCAATGGTTTTATCATCAACGTCGACATTCAAATTTTTTCTGATTGCACTGCGAAACTCATCATCGGTTATTGCTCCTGATTCGTAATTTAGATAAACATCTAACAGAAGTTTTGAATCTCTTAAAATCTCTTTTGGGTTACCTGTAATTTTTGAATAGGCTTCGAATGTTTTATCAAAATCGATATCCATTAAAACTCCGCCTAAATCGAATATGATGTACTTAATCTTCATTTGTCTACAATTTTTTCTATCTAATGTTTTATGTAATTTTTTGTTAAGATTTGGCTGTAAAAATAGTATCTGGTACTTGAATTTCTGATATATTAAAGGATTGAGCAAACGGCTCTAGTACTAAGTTAACATAATTTTTAATATCCTCGGGTTTATCTATGATATAAAAACCTTTTTTACTACTCAAATGCTTTGCCAAGTATTCTTGTTCCCATTGATTTTTTGTCGGAAGCATTATAAGTGGTTTTGAAAGTACAACACAGTCCATTATTGTTGTATACCCTGCAAGCGCAACCACTATTTTTGAACATTTTACTACGCGATAAAAATCTTCGGTGTTGAGATGACCATAAATATCAATGTTTTCGTAAACGTCTGATTTTTCACGATTAGTGTAGCCTAATACTGCAAGTTTCCCGTCACATTTTGAAAGAATGTCAATAAACTTCTTTGCCAAACGGTTTCTGTAAGGCTGAGGACCCGATGTAATATAGACCATATCATACTCAAACTTAGTGTCGACACTTTTATGGCCTATTGACGTAAAACGGCTTAGTGGTCCGCAATAAAACGATTTTATTTTCAGATTTTTTGAATTGGAAAGTTTTCCTGCCAATATGCTGTTTGGAAAATCGGGAATAAGAGCGTAATCGAATTTGTTAACTATTCGCGTGTAAATTTTATTTATTAGCTTGCCCGTCAACCCTTTAACAGGGAGATTTGTTTGATGACTTAAATAACACGAGACACTATTACGTGAACGGAAAAAGGGTCTGTTATCGCTTATAATTACATCAACAGCGTTGGCTTTTGAGATTTTTTTTGCTATAAACAGTTCCCTTATAAAAACAAAGGAAATTTTAGGTAACTGTAATATAAGCGACTGAATAGGAGTTAGGTGGGGGTAATACCTTATATTATATCCAACAACTTTAATTTTCTTAAACGAATACCCTTCAAGTAAAAAAAACTGCTTTTGGGGTAATGCAAATATTATTTCATAATTCCTTTTCTGCAATTCTTCGGCAAGGGCAATCACTCTTGTTGTGTGTCCCATGCCCCAATCTAAAGGCGCAAATAAAACTTTGGTAGACAAATGCTTGTTATTTTAAGTTCCAAGTTATCTCTGTGTCCCAATTTGCTCGTATAGTAATATCTTTACCATACGTCAGAACCAATTCGGGCAATAACTTTTTATAATAGTCTCCTGTATCCCATTTTTTATTTCCATTTGAATCAACAAAAAGCCTTAGAGTGTATTTTCCGGGTTTCAAGTCGCTTATTGTTAATGTTTGAGATATTGGATAAAAACTTTGCCATACAACATTTTTTGAGTTGTCGTAAAGCTCTATTACAGAGTTGTTTTCAATCTCTCCGATAATGTTTACTGCTAAAATTCCATATTCCGACTCGTCGGGAACTCTAAATTTTAAGCTTTTTGGATGTAAGTACTGTTCGTAAATATCTGAAATGGCTAATGTGTCGAAAACCATCTCATAATTGTTGTCTTGAACAAACTGGTAATCAACAATTAATAGGCTTTTTGTTGTGTCCAATTTAGCGTTGAAGCTAACAGCCTTTTTCACTGTGTCTTCCAAAGTTAAGAGCTTGATTTTTTCATAGTCAATTGAATCAATTGGATGATTAAAGTTTAAAACAAGTTTTTTGTTTTTGTCTAAAACGTTGCTAACAACATTTGATGTGAACGTAACAATGGTATCATCATCAAACATCTTGTTTTTTTCCACTACAAGTGTTACAGTATCCTTTTGCGTTGTCAGATTTTCTAAGGAATCGAGGATACCGTATTCTATGACAGCCTTTAATGTATCAGATAGTGTCATTTCAAAACTTGGAACAGCAAACAACAGTGAGTCAGCACGTTGTGAATAAATCTGAACAAAACTAGTGTCGTCAAAAGTTCTAAGCGTTGTTTCGCAGTATGGCTCACGGTTTAGCACAATGTTAGCGAGATTTCGCCTTGGGCGTGATGAGGTTTTTACGAACTGTTTTTGATAATCAGGCTCGAACAGATTTAAACGTATCTTCTCAACAGTTGAAGCAACAATACTTTTGTGAATTACTGTATCAGCAAATATTGTGTCGCCACTCTCTGTAGATATCTCTTTTATTACTTTTAATGTATCGTATGAAATATCGGTATAGGTTTTGGGCTTTAAAGTTTTGTCAATGAATGCAACTTTTTCGTTTGGCAATTTATAAAGCATGTCGTTTGCAATATCTGAAAGTGCAAATATTTTATACTCACCCTTTTTTATATTATTAATTGTAAATTCTCCTGCTTTATTCGTAATCGAATAGTATAGCGGTTTTTCTTTGGCCACAACTGAGTCGTAAATATTGTCATATAAGCCAACTTGAACATTTTCGACTGGCAAACCTGTCGCTGCATTTTTAACTACTCCAGAGATAAAAATAGTGTCGATTTCGCCTCCTGTTGAAAACACGTACTGAAAATTATCCTTAATGTTTCCCTCAGTATAATCGCGGATTGCATCGCGAAAATTGATATTGTATGTGGTGTTTGGGCGAAGGGTGTCGTTCAGTTCCACTATAACAGTTTTACCTTTCAGTCTTACTTCGGGCTTTTTGTTGAGAGGTGGCGATATCGTAACTTTTTGTGAAGCATCTCTTAAACTCAGGAATTCGTTAAAAGTTATAGATATTTTTTTCGAATCAAAGTGTAAAGAATTAAACTTAGGACTCGCTTTTTTTACTTCGGGTGCGTAGGTATCCTTGGGTCCACCCGTAGGAGCCATCTCTTTTGCACAACCCGTTAAAATTAAGGCTGCTACAAACAATACTATTTCAATTTTTTTGTAAAAAGTCATTAAAAAGAGATATCGGGTTACTTGTATTGACTTCAAAAGCAGAGAACTTAAAGTTAATTACTATTTTGTTCGTTAACTACTATAGGGTCGCATTTGAAAGATTGTCTCGAATTGGTTATTTGTAAAATTTTCCAACCTTTATTGGTCCTGTATAGTTGATACGCGTTTATTCCGCAATATGAAATCTTTTTACCGTCATGACATACATATTTACACCATGCTGTAGCTATAATGTTATTTGTTTCAATTGTACATCCTGCCTGCTCTCTATGATATGTTTTTCCCTTTGCTAAAGAATTAATAAACATTTCCATAGTTTCTGCTGCCACAATATTTTTTCTGCCGTCATGAAAAACGGTCAGTAGTCCTAAGTTAGGATCGGTTATTTTTTTCAATAAAACGGTATCCTTGTTGTTCAATCCTTCTATAAACGCATCAATAGTTTGTTGTATGCCGTCGTGTGTTGGCGGATTTTGACCGTTTAGACCAGCGAACGAAACAAGTATTATAACAAAAGTTGCAAATTTTTTTAACATATGTATATTGTTTTATATTCTGATATTTCCTCCCGAATTGCTTATTTCAACGGCCAAAAGGCCAATTGTTTTTTTTTCAAACAGATTTTTGAGTTCTTTTCTTACTGGCGAAAAGTCATTGTGAATAGGGCAGTGAGCGTGTTCAAGAGTCTCATCACATCTGTTTAATCCTATTATACAGGTCTCAAAAAAATTGGAACCATCAATTATTGTCACAATATCCATTAAGGATATTTCTGAAGCAGGCTTTGCAAGCATAAATCCTCCGTTTGGTCCCTTGTTTGATAAAAGTAGCTTGTGTCTGGTAATTTGCTGTAAAATCTTACTTAAAAATGGTTGTGGAATATCAAGATCAGATGCAATTTGCTTAATCCCAATCATAGAGTTTTTATCTTCGTTTAAAGCAAGATAAATCATGGCTCGGATAGCGTATTTGCATGTGTTTGATATCATCGGCTACTTTATATTAATTTTATCAATTCTGTTTTGATGCCTGCCACCTTCAAAACTCGATGTTAGAAAAGCTGTTACAATTTTTTCAGCGTCTGTAAGTGATAAAAATCGTCCTGAAAGTACACAAACATTAGCGTTATTGTGTTGGCGTGAAAGAGTTGCCATTGTTTGATTCCAACACAGTGCTGCCCTAACGTTGCTGTGGCGGTTTAATGCAATGCTTATTCCAATACCACTACCACAAACGGCAATGCCAAAGGTTTGTTCATTTATATTTTTGGCTAATTTGTGCGCATAATCGGGATAATCGACAGATTGTTCTGAATCGGCACCATGATCAACAATCGAATAGCCCTCTTTTTGTAGGAAACTAATCACATGTCGCTTTAGAAGATATCCTGCATGATCTGATGCTAAGTGTATAGTTGTAAGTTTCATATCGTGGCAATTTTAATGTGCTGTTGTGGCATTTTAAATCAATAGCAAATATACTCTAATTGAGCCTAATAATAAAATGATTATATGTCTATAATTTTTTGTTTAAGGTAATGTGAGACTCACATATTTTATAGTCATCTATTTGTGTGCCAAGTTTAATGAATTATGTAAAATATTTTTTTAATAATCACATTGTAAATACGATTATTATTCATCACTCTTTGTAAATCATGAACAAAAAGTTGTAATAGTTGTTGTTTTTTAGTATTATTAAGTAGTTATAAAAAAATATTTTCAAAAAAATATAGTAACTTTACACAAATTATAACCTATAATTTATACCGTTGTTTAAACGATTGTAACGATAAAGATGTTAAAACAGAAATTACAACAGAAAATTTTACAAAAACTTTCTCCGCAGCAAATTCAACTTATCAAGCTGCTGGAAATCCCTACGTTACAGTTTGAACAGCGAGTAAAAAAAGAGATAGAAGAAAATCCCGCTCTAGAAGAAGCTGAAAACAACGGCAGTGACGATTTACAATATGAAAAAGAAGAAATCGACCACAACGACAGCTCCGATGCTGAAGACGATTACAACAGTGAAGACGAATTCAGTCTTGAAGATTACCTGCCTGATGATGATGACATTCCAGAATATCGTTTAACCGCAAACAACTATTCAAGAGACGACGAACAACGCGAAATCCCCTATTCAGGCGGAATAACATTTCATGAAAACCTTATAACCCAACTGCGACTAAAAAGAAATCTATCGCACGAAAGGCGTGAGTTAGCCGAGTATTTAATTGGCAACATTGACGAAGATGGATATCTACGACGTAAATTGTCGTCTATAGTAGATGATTTAGTCTTTACAATGAATATCCGTACGACTGAAGATGAATTGTATCAAGCACTTAAGGCAGTACATGAATTAGACCCTGCTGGTGTTGGAGCGCGCGATTTGCAAGAGTGCCTTTTACTTCAAATAGAACGACAAGACACATCAAAACCAGAGGTTGCCATTGCCGATAAAATATTAAGAAATTATTTTAACGAATTTACTCGCAAACATTACGATAAAATAATGAGTCGGTTGTCAATTGATGAAGATACACTTAAAGACTCAATTGATGAAATATTGCGATTAAATCCTAAGCCCGGCACTTCGTTTACGGATCCCACAATACGTGACACTTCGACAATAATCCCAGATTTTATTTTAGAGACAGAAGATGGAGAATTAACAGTTTCAATGAATTCGAGGAATGTTCCTGACTTACGAATTAGTCGCACTTACATTGATATGCTGGAGGAGTATTCAAACAGTAAAAACAAAACCCGCTCAGATAGAGAGACAATAGCATTTGTAAAGCAAAAATTAGATTCGGCACGTTGGTTTATTGATGCTATCAAGCAACGACAAGACACTCTGCTACTTACAATGGAAGCAATATTGGGATATCAGAGGGAATATTTCCTGACCGGAGATGAGAAAAAACTTAGACCCATGATATTAAAAGATATAGCCGACATTACAGGGCTAGATATTTCAACGATATCGAGGGTTGCAAATTCGAAATATATACAAACAGAGTATGGAATTCTCTCTCTCAAATCGTTTTTCTCAGAATCAATGACAACCGATTCTGGCAAAGAGGTCTCAACGCGTGAAATAAAACAGTATCTGCAAGAGTGTATCGATAATGAGAATAAACGTAAACCGTTAACAGATGAAAAACTCACACAATTGTTATGTGATAAGGGTTATAATATTGCGCGCCGAACAGTTGCGAAATATCGCGAGCAATTAAACATTCCGGTTGCACGTTTGCGAAAAGAAATTTAAAAATTACAGTATGCTTAAAAATTTGGCTCAGGCAGTTTCGGTTGTTTTTCACCCTATTTGGATGCCGATTATTGGCGCATTTATACTTTTAAATCATTCGCAACTTTTAATGTTGTTGCCCAATCAAGTGCATAGAGCAATATATATTATTATTGCGTCAAGCACAATAGGTTTTCCTCTGTTAATGCTTCCAATTTTTATATTCCGTAAAACCTTTAAGATGTTCCAAATGACCCAAAAACAAGAGCGTTATATACCTCTGTTTGTAATGGCAATTTTCTATTTTTTCTCTTACTATACTTTAAGTCGTCTAAATGTACCCGGAATATTGACAGGATTTATTCTAGGTGTTTTCATTTCAACCTTAATAGCTGCCGTGGTTAGTATTTGGTGGAAAATATCGTTACACGGAGTAGGACTTGGGGGAATTGTTGCCCTTTTGGTACTGATTTTATTGTTCCGTCATGGATATCCCGAAGGATTGTTTTTTCAAGCACTGATTTATACAGGTATCGTTCTATCAGCAAGAATGTACCTTCAGCAGCATTCGTTATTGCAAGTTGTTACAGGGTTTTTGTGTGGATTTTTGACGATATCGTTAACAATGTTAATTTATTAAAAACAAATATCAGCTACACCTTTGTTAAATTTAAGTTCAATAATCCTATTATGTGACAAAAATTTAACCAAAATATAGTACAAAGTAAACTTAATTTATTGATATTTACAAACTTATATGTTAATTCCAACAGGGAATATGATTAGTTTACCATCAATTAATAAACAGAAAACTAAATGAGTAATAAAAATAAAAAATCTAAAAAAGAGGTGTTAAAACCCTTTTATTTGAATCATACTATACTTGAATTTTTAAATAGTAATCCTACTAAAATATTCAATTACAAGCAAGTAGCCAGAGAACTTAAACTTAACGACAGCTCATTACGCCCAAGGATAATAGCCGCACTTGACTATCTTGCCGAAACAGAACAGATTAAAAAGGTCGATAGAGGTCGGTATAGGGCTATACGGCAGAGAAATATAATTGAGGGGAAAATCTCCATTAGTCGTAAAGGACCTGCTATACTTACTACCGATGATGGTCAAGAGTATGAAGTTTCTTATGCAAATCTTTTTCGTGCTTTTCCAAATGACCGAGTGCGCGCATATGTATACCCAGGCTCGAAACGGCGCAAGGCAAGTGTTGAGATTTTTGAAATCGTAAAACGTGCACGAACCTCATTTGTAGGGATTGTCGAAATTAGTCAGAATTTTGCATTTTTTTTGCCCGACTCGGGGACATTGCCTGTTGATATCTTTATTCCAAAATCGGAAGTAACGCGGACAAAAGTTAAGGAGAATCAAAAAGTTGTTGTCGAAATTACTGAATGGGCTGAGGATGCACACAATCCTACAGGAAAGATTGTTAAAATTTTGGGAAATATCGGCGAAAACGATACAGAAATGCATGCCATTTTGGTTGAGTTTGGACTACCATACGAGTTTCCTGCAAATGTTACAGAAGCTGCCAAAAAAATTAGGACAACTATAAGTAAACAGGAGATAGAAAAAAGACGCGATTTTAGAAATATCACAACCTTTACTATCGACCCTGCAGATGCTAAAGATTTCGACGACGCCATTTCAGTACGTAATATTGATAAAGACGTTTGGGAAATTGGCGTTCACATTGCTGATGTATCACACTATATTGAACCTGGTGATATTATTGACAAAGAGGCTTTTACGCGTGGAACAAGTGTCTATTTGGTTGACAGAACAGTGCCAATGCTACCCGAAAAACTGTCGAACAACGTCTGTTCACTTCAACCTAATACCGACAAATTAACTTACTCTGTGGTTTTTAATATCGATAAGAACGGAACTGTATTAGAGTATTGGATAGGTCGCACTGTAATTAAATCAAAACGCAGGTTTACGTATGAAGAGGCACAAGAACGAATTGAAACAACTGAAGGTGATTTTGCAAAAGAATTGATAGTATGTCACAATATCGCACAAAAATTACGTGAAAAGCGATTTGACAAGGGCGCTATTAATTTCGAGCGTTCAGAAGTCAATTTCATATTGGACGATGAAGGCAAACCTATTGACGTATATCTAAAAGAGAATAAAGAGTCAAATCAGCTTATCGAAGAGCTGATGTTGTTGGCTAACAGAACAGTAGCAACTTATATAAATACAGAAAAAGCTGTTAAAGGCAAACCCAAAACATTTGTTTACAGGATTCACGATAAGCCAAACCAGGAAAAGTTAGAACGTTTCGCGAAATTTGTGAAGCGTTTTGGACAGGAGATAAACACAGAAAACAACCTAACAATCTCAAAATCACTAAACAACCTTATTACAAACAGTAATGGTCAGGCATGGCAAAATGTGGTTGAAACCTTGGCTATCAGGTCGATGGCGCGTGCCGAATATTCAACTAAAAACATAGGTCACTACGGACTTGCTTTTGAATACTATTCGCATTTTACAAGCCCAATTCGAAGGTATCCAGACCTGATGGCACACAGGCTGTTAACACGATATATGGAAGGGAAAAGATCGGCAGTTCTTGCCGACACAGAAGCCGACTGTAAACACTGTAATGAACGTGAAATATTGGCTACATCAGCCGAAAGAGCAAGCATAAAATATAAACAGGTTGAATATCTTGCTGATAAATTAGAGCAGGAGTTCGACGGCGTAATTTCGGGAGTGACAAATTGGGGCTTTTATGTTGAATTAGAGGGGAACTCGTGCGAGGGCATGATTTCACTACAATCTCTTGAAGACGACTACTACATATTCAACGAAGATGAATACTGCCTGATAGGCGAACACAATGGACGCATATTCAGACTGGGAGATAAAGTTAGAGTACGAGTAGTAAAGGCAAATTTAATGAAAAAACAGCTTGACTATGAACTTGTAAAAACATATGTTAAACACAAAGAAGCCAAATTTGAAAACGTACTGGTAAACCCAAAAGATAAAAAGAACGATTACTCGAAAAAGAAGCCGAAAAAAACTGCAAATTACAAAAAAGGAAAGAGTAAAACTTTTGGTAAAAAGGCAAGAAAAAAAATAGAGCATTGATATTTTTCTCAGTTTTCTTTTGTTTTGATTTTTTTTTCGCCATATCTTTGAAAAGTTGTTTTATATTTAATTTTATAAAACTAATATGCAAACCTAAACTTGATAACCAAAAGCATGTGAGTTCAATATAATCAAAAACTGAAATAATTGTAAACTATGAAAAGATTAACTAAATTAAAAATTGTGCTAGTTGTATGTTCTTTCGTTATTTCTATGAACAGTTTTTCCCAAGAAGAAAAGGAAGTACAGGAAGTACGGGAAGTAATAAAAACAAATCCCATAGGATTAGCTTTTGGAAATTTCAATGCTACTTATGAAACGCTATTAAACACCAAATCTTCTATATTGTTTTCAGCGAGTTATATGTACAAATTTTTGGGAATAGATATTAGTGCAGGGGGAGTTGGAGTTGGTTATCGCTACTATTTTACCCATGCAAAACGCGTGGTACCCACAGGTTTTTGGATTATGCCAGAAGGTATTTTTTCTTTTGGAAGTGTGAAAAACTCCAACAATAATAGAGTTGGTATCAAAACTCTTTCTTGTGGAGTTCAACTAGGATACCAGTGGGCTTGGGATAGTGGCTTTACATTGGATTTAGGAATTGGACCTCGTTACACATTTTTAAGCGGAGATTTGAAAGATACCGATTTTACCGCTACAGGCTTTATTTTGCCTGCTATTACTTTGGCAATTGGATTTGCATTCTGACACAACAAAATACGCAATAATAAAGCGCCATTTGGCGCTTTATTTATTTCATTCAAATAATACATAAGATTCCACAGTTCCAACTTTCCGGGTTATTGCAGATCGTCGAGCTCTGCTCCGTCTCGTCAAATTATAATTGGGATATACCTCGATTGAAATGGGCTTCTATGTTCTAAGGACGTGTCAGCATAAAACTTACTATAAAAATATCCATCAAAAACGCTAAACGAGCATTTTATATTAAAAACTTTTTTATTGACTGAAAAACAACCCGTATATTTGTAGGCTTATTTTTTTGATATGCAGATAATAAAGAGTAAAGCAGAGATGACCTCGTTTGTTGAGAATCAAAAACGAGAAAACAGAACCATCGGTTTCGTTCCCACTATGGGTGCATTACACGAGGGGCATTTGGCATTAGTTCGTGAATCGGTACAAAACAATTCGTGTACAGTTGTTAGCATTTTTGTTAATCCCACTCAATTCAATAACAAGGAGGATTTAAGATCGTATCCGCGCAACGAACAGGCTGATTTTGAAAAACTTAGAGTTGAAAAATGCGATGCTGTATTTTTTCCCACTATAGAAGAGATGTATCCCGAACCAGATGAAAGGGTGTTTGACCTCGGTTCGCTCGCAACTGTTATGGAAGGGGAGTTTAGACCTGGACATTTCAATGGGGTTGTCCAAATTGTTACAAAACTGTTTGACACTGTTAAACCCAACAGAGCCTATTTTGGAAAAAAAGATTTTCAACAATTGGCTATAATCCAGCATATTACAAAACAGTTAAATTATAATATTGATATCGTTCCTGTACCAACGGTGCGCGAGAAAGATGGATTGGCAAAAAGCTCGCGAAACGAACTATTAACATATGAACAACGAAAAATTGCACCAAAGATTTTTGAGATAATGTCAGCAGCTGTATCGGAGAAAGATAAATATTCTGTAAAGGAGTTAAAAAATATGGTAGTTTCTAAAATCGATGTTATCGACGGATTGCGAACAGAATATTTTGATATAGTTAATTCTCAGACACTTATGTCTGTAAATTCGTGGGACGAAAAGTGCGAAAAAATTGGGTGTATTGCTGTTTATTGTGGTAAAGTTAGGTTAATTGACAACATATTGTTTTAAAAAGTTATACCTTTGCATCGAAAATAAATAGAGCTATGTTTATTGAGGTAATAAAATCAAAAATACATCAGGTTACGATTACTGAAGCAAACTTAAAGTATGTTGGCAGTATAACTATCGATGAAGATTTGATGGATGCCGCAAATATTATCGAAAACGAAAAGGTTCAGATAGTAAACATCAATAATGGTGAGCGGTTGGACACTTACGTAATAAAGGGAGAGCGCAAGTCAGGCGTTGTCTGTTTGAACGGACCTGCTGCACGCAAAGCACAAGTTGGTGATATGGTTATTATAATATCTTATGCCACAATGGATTTTGAAGAGGCTAAAAAATTTAAACCAACATTTATTTTTCCCGATTCTAATACAAATCTATTAGTTAAGTAAGCTACATTGAAGAAAAAGATAGTCAATGCATTTAAATTTTTGCTATTTATAGGTATTGGTATTTTTCTATTTTGGAAACTTTACAAAGACCAATCGATTGACGATCTTATTGAAGCCTCAAAAAACCTGAATTATTATTGGCTAATTTTAGCCGCTATTGTAAGTGTTGGCAGCCATTTGGTACGTGCCATACGTTGGGAGCTTGCTCTGACATCAATAGAGAAGAAAGCGAGCCGCAGTAATCTGTTTCACGCTGTTATGGTGGGATATCTCGTTAATCTGGCAATACCACGGTTGGGCGAAGTTACACGTGCTGCAGTTCTAAAAAAGTATGAAAAGATATCATTTACCGGAGGCTTCGGAACCATTATAGCCGAACGTATTGTAGATTTGATAATTATTATAGGTATTACAGTCGTTGTAATTTTTTATAATGACAACTTCTTTTCAAAACTTTTAGAGGACAATCCGGTACTTTCAGAAAATATCCAAAATTTGCTTTCGGTTAGAAACCTTATAATAGTTATTGCGTTAGGTGTTTTTACAGTTGTAGTATATCTTTTAATACTGAAATACAGTAAAAAAGCGCAAAATATTATTAAAAAGATTTTTGATAAGATTACAACATTAAAAGAGGGACTTCTTTCAATTTTTAAACTCAAAAATCCTGCGCTTTATATCTTCTATTCGCTGTTGATATGGGTTTTGTATTTTATAGTTATGTGCCTAACATTCAAAGCCTTTTCGTTTGCCGGTAATGTTCAGTTTACAATAAATCAAATGCTTGTAGTGTTCCTGATTGGTAGTTATGGAATGCTTGCACCCGTTCAAGGCGGTATTGGTGCTTATCACTTTATGGTTATAGCTGCGTTAACTGTTTATGGTATTGGTAGTACTGATGCGCGAATGTTTGCGCTTATAGCTCACGCTGTTAGTATGGTGGTTGTAGTAATTGTTGGATTTACAAGCCTTGTTTTGCTTCCCATATCAAACAGAAACAAATCAATTAGCAATTAGCAATGTGCAATTAACAATTTTCTTTACAATCCCTTAAATTCTACCTTCTACCTTCTGACTTCTAATTTTTAATTTTTTTAAATATCTTTACCAATATTTAAAAAATCCCGATTTATGAACAATCTCGACTTAATAATCAGCAAACTACACACTGTTGAATCAATACAAAGAGTGCTTGCATACTGGCGGTTTAAAAACCGAAAAGTGGTTTTCAGTAATGGCTGTTTTGATATTTTACATCGTGGTCATGTTGAATATTTAGCTCAGGCGGCTGATTTTGGCGACCATTTAGTTATTGGATTAAACACTGATGCCTCGGTGCGCCGTCTTAAAGGACCTGAAAGACCTTTGCAGGACGAGGTTGCCCGCTCGTTGGTTTTGGCTTCACTCAATTTTGTCGATGCTGTAATTTTGTTTGATGAGGACACACCATACAATCTTATTAAGGCAGTGCAACCTGATTTTTTGGTTAAAGGCAACGACTACAAACCCGAAGATATTGTAGGCTACGATATTGTTAAAGCTAAAGGGGGCGAGGTTGTTACAATAAATCTTGTAGAGGGTTATTCGACAACATCGGTTATAGAGCGAATGAAAAAATAGCAAATTCACAAAAATGAAAAACCCATTTTTTGAAAAATATGCAAAGACAATAACTGCAGTATACTTACTAATCTTTCTGCTTAGAGTGATTGAAACTGCTCTAATAACATATAATTATGGGTTTGATAATAAGATTGTTGTCTCTGAATGTTTTGGCCTGTTTAGGGATATTTTTGGTGTAACTTTTTTTATAGTAGCATATGGTTTTATTAGTTTTTTGCTGTCAAAGTTTAAATCAAATGTCCTACGGGTAGTCAATATAACTCTGTTAGTTGCTTTAACCCTGATTTCTCTTTTAACCATTGTATACTTTGCATACAGACTTACCACTTTAGATATATTTTTGTACCAATACTCAATTCGTGAGATACTATTTACGGTAACAACCTTTCCAATAAATATTTTTCAAATTTCGATAGGCTTAATTGTAATAGTACTGGTCGTGCTTTTATTTGCATGGCTGATCAATAAAGTCCGTTTTAATAGGATTTGTCTGAAATTTTTATACTCTTTTGTGTTGTTATCAATGCCTCTGTTTTTTCTGTTTAACAGATTGTGGAGAAGTAACTTAGACGAGTACTCACTTAATAAGCCAATCTTCTTTATCGGAGAATCAATTAGATATGCGTTAAAATCTGAAGAAGCAATAACTGTTGATACTGAAAAATTTAGAGAAATATATCCTGAAAAAGATTTTATAAGTGATGATTTTCCGTTGGCTCACAGAGCAAAACGAGAAAATGAACTTGGTAAATATTTTAACAAGTTTACTACTAAGCCCAATATTGTAATACTAATAGTGGAAGGATTGAGCGATGACTTTATTCATGAATATAAAGGCTCACAATTAATGCCTTTCTTAAGTCAGCTAAAAGATAGCAGCCTTTATTGGAAACGTTGTTTTACGTTAGGAGAAAGGTCTTTTGCCGTTGTCCCCTCTGTTTTGGGAGGGTTACCATACGGAAATAAGGGATTTACGCAGCAAAAAAAGCTTCCACGTCATTTGTCGCTTATCTCAATATTAAGTGTGAATGACTATTATACATCTTTTTACTACGGATTAGGTGCATGGTTTTACTCAAAGAGCAGGTTTTTCAGATATAATAATATCGACTTAATTTTCGATAAAAGCAGGTTCTCAGATAGTTATTCTAAAATAATTGTTGGAGAAGATAAGTTCTTTTGGGGTTATAATGACAGGGATTTATTTATGCAATCGTTGGAGGTTATTGATACTTTAAAACAGTCGCCACGACTGGATATTTATTTTACGGGAACAAGCCACTCTCCATTTGTTATAGACAACGAAGAGTATTATGACAGTATATATAAACAGCTCACCAAACAACCATACGAGAAGTTTTTTCAAACATATTCAACGTTTTTAAAAACATTGTTGTTCGTTGACGATGCTATAAAAGAGTACTTTGAAGAGTACAAAAAACGGCAAGATTATGAAAACACTATTTTTATAATCACAGGCGACCATCCAATGAATGAGATTCCGGTAAAGAACCCGTTAAAAAGATATCATGTTCCACTGCTGATCTTTTCTGATAAATTAAAAGAGTCACAATCTTTTACCAATACAGTAAGTCATTTGGATATTCCGGAGGCAATACTATCGTTTCTGCAGGATTATTTAACACATATTCCAACAATTAGCACATCTCTAGGAGGGCAGTTAATATATAACGAAAATGAGTTTCCAAAAAACATCGCTTTCATGAATGATAAACGCCAGGTTGTGGAATTTTTATCGGGCAACTACTACTTATCAGGCGACAAGCTATACCGTGTTGATTCTTTGTTAAATATTGAAGAAATTGATAACATATCCATCAAGTCAAATCTTGAAAAGAAGCTGAGTGTTTTTAAGAATATGAGTCTTTATGTTACCCGAGAGGATAAGATTATATCGAAAGAGGATTATAACAAAGAACTTAAAATTAATGAAAAATGATTATCTGCATTTATGCAGCGGGTTATGTACTCAATAAAAAACCTCTGTCCCACCACAATAAAGCGATAGGACAGAGGCAAAAAAATGTCTAGAAAACTATTTACACTATCTTTTTTCCCTAAAAATAATCTCTGCCTGATTATTGAGAAAATAAACTGCTATGTCATTTTTGCCAACTGAAACTACAGCAAAGCCTTGTTCTTTACTGCAAAACTGTGTACCTTCAATAGGTTTCACCTTGCGAGTGCTGGCAATTGACGAAATGGTAAAGTAACCAACAGGGCTATCTTGCTTACGAATTGCTTGAAAATTGTGGATATGTCCACTAAAATAGTAGTCCACCTTGTGCTTGCGAAGCAATGGATCTACATAACGTTGCATGTCATCGCGCTCGCATATATCCTTATTTGTTTCTGCATATACAGGATGATGTCCAAGCACTATCTTGTACTTAGCCTTACTACTTGCAAGTGCGTTGTCCAACCATTTTAGTTGAGCATCCCTATCTTGCTTACAAGCGTCGGGATATTCTCCCGGATTGTTGCGATACTTGTCTATAATTGGTGGCGTGTCAATATAAAACATGTCAATTGTGACTCCCTCGTGCGTGTAGCTTTTGCTATAGTAGCGAGCGGGAACCTCCCATCGGCGACTTACCTGCGAATAATCAATAATAGCCTGCGTGTTGCCCCGATACTCATGGTTTCCAAGGGTAATATGCCATGGAATTTGTAGCTCAGGGTGGGTGTACATCTCCTCAAAACAACTGATAAAAATGTGGTCATTAACACTTTGAACACCCAAATAGTGAAAAATGTCGCCTGTTACAGCAATAAACTCAGCATCAGCTGCATCTGCCACATCACCCATTACATAGCCCATTTCACGCTGCCCAAAATGTCCATAACGATTCATGTCCGTAGCAATAAGGAAAGTAAAACGGTCTTCGGTAAGCTTCTTAAGCGTATCGAGCGCAGTAACAGGAGTAAAATCATCGTACTGAGTGAAAGCCTGCATCACCGGTTGGGTAGCTACACCACGCGATTTCTGTGCTGTAGCTACGTTTACGGCAAATACTGAAACTGACAGAAGTAATAAAAATTGAATTAATCTGACTTTTTTCATTTCGTTATGTTGTTTTTATATCTCTAAGTTAAACGTAAAAAGTTTTTAAAAATTCCATTTTAACCCAAGAATAAACGATGGTAAATAATATTCGATCTGCATCAAGCGGTCACTTTGTCCTTGGTAGTAGTAGAGAGGCTGATTAAGCAAATTGTTTGCCTGTGCGTAAATTTGTATACCTTTAGGAAGATTTACAGAGGCATTCACATCAAGAAAACTTTGTGTGCCGTAGTAGCGATCTTCAAAGGAACTTCCACCCAACTCATCAAGATAGTCATTAGTGAAGTTGAAAGACACACGCACTGAAACAAGCTTATCCTCATATGCAAGCGATGCATTAATGGTGTGAGGAGCTGTTCCCGGCAAAGGCATATCTTCGCGCACTTCGCCATCTTCATTGGTTATACCATTGGCAATAGAGTGTGTATAAGTGTAATTTGCGTTAACTACAAGATTACGTAAAATCCACGGTAGGAACTCGAGTTTGTGAGTATATGATACCTCTAAACCATACAGGTCTACATTGTCGCCATTGCGATATTGGCTATATCTCCATGTAACGCTATCTGCAATAGGATTGGTCAATTCTGGGAAATCCTGAGCAAAATGATTACGAGAATAGGCTTCGGTAGCGTATTTGTAAATAAAATTATTTAACCTCTTATAAAAAAATCCGCACGAGATTTGACTGATACCCGCTGGGTAGTAACTTGCAATTAGGTCATAGTTGTAAGCATAAGTGCTTTTAAGATGAGCATTACCGGTGCTTATCTCTTCGTCGTCACTGTTAATAAGTGTATATGGAACAAGCCAATAGTAGTTAGGACGAGCAATAGAGGTGCTAAATGCTCCGCGAAGTGTAAATTTTTGGGTTGGCTGATATCTGAAAGTTAGGTTTGGGAACCAATTTGTGTAACTATTGCGGTCGCGCACATCTTCTCCCTTTGTGTCGTCTATGAGCGTATGTCCTAGATAGTCAATTTTTGTATGTTCCATGCGCACACCTGTAATGATTACAAAATCCTTTGTAATATTCTGATCCCAACGTACAAAGGCTGCATAAATATCTTCTCGTGCGTTATAATTTCCTGCATAATACTCTGCAAGAACATCTTCTGGCTTGTAAAGTGAAGTGTCGCTCAGAGGAATTTGACCAAGAAACTCATGAGAAGCAAAACGTCCGGGTACATAACCTCTTCCTCCAAGAAAACGTTCGTCATCATAATAATTGGTAGGAATAGCATTAAATAGATATTGGTTTGCATCACCTAAGAACTCATATGCGAAATAGTTATTATCACGCACTTTCTCTTTAAATCGCAATTTTGTACCGAAACGTAGTCGTCCTTTTTGCTCTTTAATTATGCTAAGAGGTGCGCGGAAATGAAGTTTCGCGGTGTACTCATCTTCGTGTGTGTGCTGTTTCTCTTCAGCTACTTCGTCAAACGAATAGCCATCATCAGTTTCGTCTAACGTGTTGATTTTGGGGAACATACCATCTGAAAGATCTTGTGTAAAGTTGTGCTTTTTACTTTTATAAGTAATATACCGTTCATTAGGACGATCCTCTGAAGCCCGAGCAAAGCTACCCGACCATCTTGCTTCAAGCCATGGGGCTAAAAGGTGTTCACCGCCCATTCCCACGCTCAACACTCTTTGATCCTCAAGACGACGGTTCTTGTTTCGATCGTTGTCGATACCTCCCTTAGTTTGTCTGTCAAGTTCACCCTTGTAACCAATGATACTGTTATCTACAGAATCATAGACAGGTGACATTTTACGTTGGCGATGACGAAAACGATTTTCGCGGTCGTCTCTCCAGTTATACATTGTGTTAAATTCAATTTTATGCTCAGGGTTAAAAACGTAGTCTAAATTAAGCGAACCACTTCTACGGATACGTTGCACGTCGTACTTACGTATTTCGAACTGTTTAATATAAGCGTTATCAAATTTGTCTTTCGCCCATTCAGCTTCAATGTTATCTGAACCATAGTCTTTATCTTGATAACTTAGTGAAAGTACAGCTCCAAGACGGTCATTGAAATAGCGGTCGCCATAAACCAACCCTCCAACATAGGTCATTCCCTGGCGGATTGGGTTGTAACCAGTGGCAAGATTGGCAGAGATTACGCGCTTTTTGGGAGCAGCCTTGGTTACTAAATTCACAGAACCTCCAATGGCATCAGCTTCCATATCTGGCAGCAAGGTTTTGTTTACTTCAATGGTAGAAATCATGTCGCTCGGAATAAGGTCCATTTGCACATTACGATTGTCGCCTTCGGCACTTGGCACACGTCCGCCGTTGAGTGTTACTGAGTTCAGAGCAGCTGAAAGCCCGCGCACCACAATGTTTCGAGCCTCTCCTTGATCAGCCTGCATTGTTATACCGGGAATTCGTTTAAGAGCATCGCCGACATTGGAATCTGGGAAACGACCAATATGGTCTGCTGCTACCATATTGGTAATATTGCTGTTATTCTTTTCAATGCTGAGTGCTCGCGCCTGACCTTTGATTGCCTCACCTACAATAACTACCTCTCCAATTGTGTAAACTTCTTCCTTTAGTTGGATATTTAAAACGGTTTCCTTGCCTGCAATTACTTGGACAGGGGCTGTAAACTCCTCATAACCAAGATATTTAACACTTAACACATATTCCCCAACAGGAACATCAAGAAAACGATAACGCCCTGTCAATTCGCTTAACGTGTAACGGTTATCCTTGTCAAGCACAAGCAAAGCACTTGGAACACCAAGACCCATCTCATCTACTATTGTTCCGGCTATAGTTCCGGTATTTCTCTCAGCTGAGCCTCCTGGTGTATACGCAAAAAGTTGTACGGGCAATAGCAAAAGTGCCGCTACAATTGTTACAATCAAGTGTTGAAGTATATTTTTTCTTCTATCCACTTTAATTTCATTTGAGTTGTTACAACAACCTTGTATTAACAAGTTGTCGTGTTGTTTTTTTTCAAAGTTTTTAATTGATGTCATTGCAAAGTAAATTAGTTAGTTACATTTTATTTTAATTAGCTTTGTCCTTATTTTGTAAGTTCTGTTTACTTTTCAACAAAATCCCGTAAAATCAGAACCTTAGCAAAGTTGAGTAAATAAAAGAAGCTATCCTATACCATTACAAAAAGTTATTAATAACTTAACATTAAGGTTTCAAAAACTTAATCTTATCTTAATCATAAACACCAAGTTCTAAAGCGACATGTTAAACTAAACCTCTGTTTTATAATGCTTTGCGCTCAAGTGTCTGTTCGTTTTGTTATTATATATTCAGTATTTAAGTTAAATAACTAAACATCAAATATGAAGCTGAAACACATATTTATAATCTCACTACTATTAGTAGTTGCAGGAACTACAATGAAAGTCTATAAAGTGGGAAATGAAGTACCTGCGTTAATAACACTATTACTGGGGTCATTGGGTTTTTTGGTAACGCATTTTTAGTTTATGCACAAGATGACGAACAAATAGTTACATTTACAATTAAACCATTGAGGCTATATATTTTAATTAACAATGTGTTTTACTGGAAAAGAGAAGATTTTTATCCAAACGAAAATTTTAAAGTATGGATTAGCCATTAACTATGCTTAGCATATCTAAGTTGCTATATCTGATGAGTTCAGTAACGTTGGTTGAGCTTGTCGAAACCAACGTGCCTACGGTCACTGAGTCTAATCAAAGCGACCTAATATTTAACTTTCAATAATTTTTATCTCGTGTGTTAATTTTAAAAACTCTTTGTACATCGCACTAACACCACAGTAGCGTTCCTGGCTAAGAGAAATCGCTTTATTTATTTTTTCCGGATCTAAGTTTTTTCCCTTAAACTCATAAATAATATGCATGGTTGAATAAATCATTGGATGCTCTTTTGTCAAATTGGCAGATACTTTAATATTAAAGTCATTTAAATCTACACGCATTTTTTTGAGAATGGAAACTACATCCATGCCAGTGCAACCAGCTAAAGCTAGCAACATTAGTGGTTTTGGACGAGGCCCCTTATCTTCTCCTCCTGCGGCTGAGTCAGTATCTAACATTAGTTTATGTCCGTTTACTTCTCCCTCGAAAGACATATTGCCTTTCCAATTCATTGATACTTCATTTTTCATTTTATGTTTGATTAATTGTTTTCTACAGTCGGTATTGAAAATACCGTGCCAAATATCCATACATCTAAATATGTTTATATTATTTTATCTTCTTTTTAAATCTGTGGATTTGTTAACAATCTATAAAACAAATAGTTTTAAAGGTTATAAAGCTAAGAAATATAAATCATTTAGATAAAAACTCTATTTTTGCTAAAAAATTAGAAAAGTGTATCTACAGATTTTAAAACAGATAAAAAACGGAATACTTCCCTCTACCGATAAGCGCATTTTAGTTGCTACAAGTGGAGGAGCAGATAGTATGGTTTTATTATCGTTAATGCATAGGGTTGGATACAAAATTACCGTTGCACACTGCAACTTTAATCTGCGCCCCGGTGATTGCGATCTTGACCAGCAATTAGTTGAATCGTTTTGTAAGAAATTGGGAATAGAGTGTTTTGTAGAATCTTTTGATACAGTTGGTTATGCAAAATCGCAAAAAATATCTGTCGAGATGGCAGCACGCGATCTGCGCTACAGTTGGTTTGCACAATTAAAAAGCGAACTTAATATTGATTTTATCGCTATCGGACACCATTTGAACGACAATATCGAAACTGTTTTGCTGAATATGACTCGCGGTACAGGTTTGCGAGGTTTAACAGCGATGACAGCGGTACACTCTGATATTATTAGACCGCTACTTTTTGCCGAAAGAGAACATATCGTGCAATATGCTGTTGCCAACGATATTCCTTTCCGTGAGGATTATACCAATAGCGACAACTCAATACCGAGAAATCGTTTTAGAAATGTAGTAATTCCGGAATTTGAGAAAATCAATCCCTCGTTTCTCGAAACAATGAAGAAAAATATTGATGTTTGGAACGATTGGTATCAATTTTCAATTAAACAACTTCAAACCATTCGTGACAAGATAGTAAGCCAAAATAACAATGGTGTTTTTGTCAGATTAGATAAAAATATGGATAAATCAACCTTGAATCTTGTTCTGTTTGAACTTTTGTCAGATATGGGATATAGCGGAAATCGTACCCACGAATATCTGAAAATAGTTGATTCTCAGGTGGGTGTATATATCAAAACAGAAAATCATTATATTGTACGGGAGCGAAACGGCGTGTTAATTACCGACTTAGATATGATTGACGATTTTCAGACTGTTTCTATTGAATCTATACCGTTTTATGGCTCCGAAAAAATTAGTTTAACAATAGAGCATAGCGATATAGACCAAACCAATCAGTATAAAAATAACAGTTTTGTTGAGTGCATTGACTTTGAAAAAATCACACTACCATTAACAATTAGAAGATGGCAAAAAGGCGACAAATTTTTCCCAATCGGAATGAACGGTTCAAAGAAAGTAAGTGACTATCTGACAGATATAAAGAAAAAGTCGGTCGAAAAACAACAACAACTTGTTCTGACCGACAAAAGTGGAATTATTTGGGTAATAGGGTTACGTTTGGACAAACGCTATGCAATTACTAATCAAACGACAAAATTTTTGATATTGAAATGGAACACAGAGCACACCGATTAAACTGATTGGCACAGATTTGTTTTTCATTTTTCGATTAATCATCTGAATGTTATGGCGTTGTAGAGACGTCACATTGTGGCGTCTCTACCCTAAATTTTTCTTAATTTCTTAATGGTTTAATATTAATAATTTTAATGCGCAGAAAATCAATTGTTTAAAAAGATAAATAAATCAAACATCACGTTTTCACCCCCTTTGTCGTTAACTTCGATTTGAATAAATGAAAACAAACCGTTACTTTTACAAGTTAAAATTAATTGAAATTATTGTTGATTTAGGGTTAAAAACATTGAAATGGTATTCGACCATTGATAATTGACATGTTAAATTATGTGTTTCAAAAAGAAAAAAGAGACAAAAGAGAAAAAAAAGAGAGCCAGACCTTTTAAACGCCGTTTTCGTCTTGTTATGATGGATGACGGTAACTTTAAAGAGGTTTGGTCGTTTAGGTTAACATTGGGTAACATTGTTTATAGTTTATCAATAATTATATTAGTTTTTATTCTGTTTGGTGGTATTTTAATGACATTTACACCACTAAAACATTGGATACCAGATTATCCCGATGCCAAAATCAGACAGGGAATTATCGATAACTCGATTAAAGTTGACAGTCTCGCACAACTAATTGACATTCAGGATCAATATATTGTCAATTTGAAACAGATATTGGTTGGAGATATAAAAACGGAAACACCATCATTGAAAAGTTTGAGCGAAAATCGCTCCGAAATAATTGATTCTTTGAACCAACGGGAGTTTGATTCAATTATTCGCGAAAAGGTTGAGTTCGACAGACAAACAAGTGTTTCTGTTTTGCAAACGCCTGTAAATCAGTCAAACATTTCTACATTGCAATTTTTCCCGCCAGTAAAAGGAGTTGTTTCCAGTACTTTTAATTCAAAGGAACAACATTTTGGTATTGATATAGTAACCAAACCATCGTCTCCTGTTTGTGCAACACTCTCGGGCACAGTAATATACAAGGGCTGGACACTCGAAGGAGGAAACGTTGTACAGATACAGCATACAAACAATGTAATATCCGTATATAAACACAATGCTGTAATCTTGAAAGACCAAGGCGACTACGTGCTTGTGGGCGAGCCTATTGGCGTTGTTGGCAATACCGGAGAATATAGCACAGGACCACATTTACACTTCGAGATATGGCATAATGGCGTTCCTGTCAATCCGGCTGATTATGTCTCTTTTAATTAAATTGTTGGGCGTTGAAAAAAATAATCTTATTTGGGAGTACAGGTTCCATTGGAACGCAAACGCTTGAGGTTGTCAGAGAGTCAGGCGATAAATTTGAGGTTGTAGCCATTACAGCCAATAATTCAGCTGACACTCTGATAGAACAGGCGCGAGAATTCAACCCCAAATATGTTGTTATTGGGAACAAGTCGTTGTATGAATATGTTCGAGCTGCTTTGTATGGACTGGATATCAAAGTCCTGGCAGGACAAGAGTCAATAAACAATCTCCCAACAATAGTTAAAGCCGATACGGTTGTTACAGCAGTGGTCGGATTTTCAGGGCTAATCCCAACAATGAAAGCTATTGAGGAGGGAATGAATATTGCTTTGGCAAATAAAGAGACATTGGTTGTTGCGGGTGACAAGGTAATTCCAGCAGCCAAAAAGCATGGAGTAACAATCCTCCCTGTTGATTCTGAGCACTCTGCAATATTTCAATGTCTTGTAGGAGAAAGCCACGAATCAATTGAAAAGCTGATACTTACCGCATCAGGGGGACCTTTCCGAAATTACACAATCGAGCAGCTTGAAAAAGTCACACCCGCCGATGCATTAAAACACCCAAATTGGAATATGGGTGCCAAAATCACTATAGACTCGGCAACCATGATGAACAAAGGGCTTGAAGTTATTGAGGCACACTGGCTTTTCGATATTCAACCCGAGAACATAGATGTTGTGGTTCATCCTCAATCTATAATACATAGTATGGTTCAGTTTGTTGATGGCAATATAAAAGCCCATCTAAGCCTGCCCGACATGCGGTTGCCGATACAATATGCTTTGAATTATCCAGAAAGGACAAAAAATAATTTTGAGAGATATATATTTGATCCCATTGATACTCTTACATTTGAAAAGCCTGATACAGAGAAGTTTCCATGCTTGCAAATTGCTTACGATACTTTAAAACAAGGAGGGAACTATGCTTGTATCGTTAACGCAGCAAACGAAGTAGCTGTAGCAGCTTTTTTGAAAGAGAGAATAGGATTTATGCAGATAACCGAAATAATTACAGAAACTCTTTCGCGCGTAATAAAAATAAGTAATCCCTCGTTAAACGACTATATTTATTCCGATCAGGAAGCACGTTTAAGAGCTGAACAAATAATAGAAAAAATTAAAACAAAATAGACATAATGGAGATATTAATAAGAGTAGGACAATTGTTGCTAAGCTTGTCATTATTAGTAATATTGCACGAGTTTGGTCACTTCTTTTTTGCACGTCTTTTTAAAACGCGGGTCGAGAAATTTTATCTCTTTTTTAACCCTTGGTTTTCGATATTCAAGAAAAAAATCGGCGAAACAACATACGGAATAGGTTGGCTTCCATTGGGAGGATACGTTAAAATTGCAGGTATGATTGACGAATCGATGGATAAAGATCAGATGTCGAAACCCCCACAGCCTTATGAGTTTAGATCAAAGCCAGCTTGGCAGCGACTGCTTATTATGCTGGGCGGTGTTTTGGCAAATTTCATTACCGCATTGGTGATTTATGTTTTGATACTGTTTACATGGGGCGAAGAGTATATACCGCTTTCTAAGATGGAGCACGGTATTATGCCCGACAGTACTGCAATGATGGTTGGGTTTCAGCCCGGCGACAGAATCTTGTCTGTTGACAACGAACCAATAGAGAGATTTAATGAGCTGACAACCACCATTTTACTCAATGATTCAAAAACGGTTCAGGTTGAACGTAATGGAGAAAAAGTTACCGTTGATATTCCCGAATGGCTCGCTAAGAGTGTTATAAAAAATAACTCTATGCTATTTGCTCCACGATTTAAATTCGTGATTGCAGATTTTGTTGACAGCTCAACCGCACAACAAGCAGGGTTGCAAAAAGGAGATTATGTTGTTGGTATTGACACAATAGCAACGCCTTACGCAGATATTTTAACATCAGCATTACCAAATTATGCAGGACAAACAATTGATGTTAAAGTTGTGCGTGACAACGAAACAATAACAATGCCTGTTACTATTGATCAAAACGGAAAAATGGGGATAATGGCCGATATAATGGCCTCGATTCCTGTAGCTGTTGCCGAATATGGCTTTTTAGAATCAATACCCGCAGGCATAAACAAGGGATTTAAAACGGCGGGCGACTATTTGAAACAGTTGAAACTGATATTTTCGCCTAAAACAAAGGCTTATGAGTCTCTTGGTGGATTTATCGCCATAGGCAAAATATTCCCCGGCACATGGGATTGGCAAAGCTTTTGGCGACTTACAGCTTTCCTTTCAATTATGCTTGCAATACTTAACCTACTTCCAATACCTGCCTTAGATGGAGGTCACGTTCTGTTTACAATCTTTGAGATGATTACAGGACAAAAGCCATCGGATAGGTTTCTGGAGGTTGCACAAATTACAGGAATGTTGCTTCTGTTTGCACTTATAATTTATGCCAATGGTAACGATATTGTTAAATTGTTTAGATGATAATTTGTTTATTTTAAGCGCCTTAAAAGAGTTGATTTTATTAAAAACCACAATCATATGAAGAGTCGGATAGATTTTCAAACCATTAAACCACACTTAGTAGCAATAGTTTTATTTGTTATTGTAAGTTTCGGTTATTTCCACCCTGTTTTAGAGGGGAAGATGTTGCGTCAAGGAGATATGATGGCATATGCCGGTGCTGCTCAAGAGTTAAAAGAACTTAAAGCAGAAACAGGCGAGTATGCCCTTTGGACTGACAGAATGTTCGGCGGTATGCCCACATTTTTAATACATAACCCCGGACATGCAAACTTAACCAGATACGTTCATAATGTATTGAATTTGAACCATGCGCGCCCAGCAAACCACCTCTTTTTATATATGTTGGGCTTCTATATGGCTCTTTTGCTTTTTGGAGTATCGCCGTCTCGGAGTATTGCGGGAGCAATAGCTTACGCCTTTTCTACTTATTTTATAATAATAATTTACGCCGGACATATTACAAAAGTAATGGCACTTGGATATATGCCGTTGGTCGTAGCTTCGGTCTATCACGCCTTTAAGTCCGATAGGTTGAGGGGAGGGGTGTTGTTGGGCTTGTTTTTATCTATCCAAATATATGTAAACCACCTTCAAATAACATATTACACCTTTATTATAGTCGCTTTATTGGGGCTTTTCGAATTGATATCAGCCATTAAAAAGCGAAAATTAGCAGATTTCGGAAAAACATTTGCCTGTTTGGTAATAGGAGCGACATTAGCATTAGCAGCTAACCTAACAACCCTTTGGACAGTATATGAATACAGCGCATTTTCAAGAGGAAAACCAAATTTAGAGAAACCAGATCAAAATCAGACAACCGGACTTGATATTGATTATATCACCGCGTGGAGCTACGGCAAAGGCGAAACGCTTAACTTACTTGTACCCAATCTGAAAGGTGGTTCAAGCCATATGGATTTGGGGAAAAATAGCCAAACTTACAAGGTAGTAGAGCAAAATTACGGAAGACAAACAGCCGACCAATTTATAAAGTATTCAGACACCTATTGGGGAGATCAGCCATTTACTTCAGGACCTGTTTATATTGGGGCTACCGTAATATTCCTGTTCATTTTGGCAATGTTTCTACTGAAAGGGAACCTAAAATGGTGGCTACTTATAGCAACAATCTTAGCAATTATATTAGCTTGGGGACGACACTTTATGTGGTTCAACGAGCTTATTATCAATTATTTGCCCGGATATAACAAGTTCCGTACTGTAAGCATGACATTGGTAATAGCGCAATTTACTTTGCCGCTGCTTGCTATCATTGCATTCGACAAAATTGCAAAGAATAAATATACGTTTGCTCAAATTAAAAAGCCTCTGATATATTCAACGTCTATCGTTGCTGGTTTGCTTTTACTGATACTCATTGCAAACAGCTCAAGTTCAGAAATGATAGGAAGATCGGATGTTAGAATACCTGATATAATTCAAAAATCATTACAAGCCGATCGTCTAAGTATGTTACAATCAGATGTTTTTCGTTCACTATTGTTTATGTTAGTCACATCGGGTTTGATATGGTTCTTATCAAAAGCTAAAATCAAAGCAACAGTTGCAACCGTGGCATTAGGTTTATTGTTTGCTGCAGATTTAATTCCTGTATCTTTAAGATATGCTCAAAACGACAGTTGGGTATCACGTACAGAGTTGAAGCAACAGCCATTTAAGCCCACAGTAGCCGACATGGAAATCCTGAAAGATAAGGAGCATTACAGAGTTTTAAATTTCGCGTCAAACACATTTAACGATGCTGCAACATCATATTTCCACAATAGTGTTGGAGGCTACCATGGTGCGAAAATGCGACGCTATCAAGAACTTATAGATGAGCAGATTATCCCCGAAATGAATAAAGTAAAAGATATTTTACAGGTAAGTCCAACCTATCAGAAAGTTGACAGCGTAATGCGAGAGCTTAATGTTTTAAATATGTTGAATACACGATATTATATACTTTCGCCTGATAATCAGCCAATAGTTAATCCTTATGCTCTTGGTCAAGCGTGGTTTGTCGATAGTATTGTTTGGGCATCGGGAGCAAATGACGAAATGGCACTGTTGTCAACAACAAAACTCGAAAATACAGCTGTTGTAGATAAGCAATATGAGAATATTTTAGGTGATAATTTAAACAACTCTAATGAAAAGAGTATAACAATGAAAAGCTATTCAGCTAATCGTTTAGAATATTCATTCCAGTCGGAGACAGAAGCTTTGGCACTGTTTTCAGAAATGTACTATCCAAAAGGGTGGAGAGCTTTTGTTAACGGTGAGCCAGCTGAAATCATAAGAGCAAACTATCTGTTACGCGGATTGGTGTTACCGGCAGGCGAGGGCGAAGTGTTGTTTGAGTTTCATCCAAAATCCTATTTTGTCGGGAATGTTGTCTCATATGCAAGTTCGGCTCTGATCTTGTTATTGAGTGTGTGGGTTTTGATTGTGCCAATATTTAGAAAGCCAAAAAAAGAGGTTGAGTCGTAGAATTTAAAATGTTTACCTTTGCAAAAAGTAAAAGAAACTTAATAAGTGTCCGAAGAGTTTAACATACGCAATCCAAAGCAGTCGCCAAGCGACATTGAAATCGACCAGCAGTTACGTCCGCTGACGTTCGACGATTTTCAGGGACAAAAACAGATTTTGGAAAATCTGAAAATATTTGTCGAAGCTGCACGTATGCGTGGCGATGCTCTAGATCATGTTTTGTTGCATGGACCTCCCGGACTAGGCAAAACTACGCTCTCCAATATCATTGCCAATGAACTGGGCGTAAAAATGAGGATCACTTCGGGACCTGTTCTTGAAAAACCCGGCGATCTTGCAGGCATATTAACAAGTTTAGAAGAAAACGACGTTCTTTTTATTGATGAGATACACCGTTTAAACCCTGTGATTGAGGAGTATCTCTATTCTGCAATGGAGGATTTTCGTATTGATATCGTTATTGACAAAGGACCCTCGGCAAGAACAGTGCAAATAGGGTTGAGCCCCTTTACTATGATTGGAGCCACAACACGAAGCGGATTGTTAACAGCACCCTTAAGAGCGAGATTCGGAATTAACTGTCATCTAGAGTATTACGATAACGAAGTAATATCGGGCATTGTAAAACGGTCGGCAAGAATTTTGAATATTCCCATAGAAGAAGATGCAGCAACGGAAATATCGTTACGCAGTCGTGGTACTCCGCGCGTTGCTAACGCTCTGCTTCGACGTGTTCGCGATTTCGCGCAGGTAAAAGGCAGTGGTGTTATAGATAAAGAGATTTCGATTTATGCTTTAGAAGCTCTAAATATCGATCAGCACGGACTTGACGAAATGGATAATCGTATATTGACAACAATTATCGATAAATTTAGCGGGGGTCCGGTGGGGTTATCTACAATCGCAACTGCTTTGAGCGAAGACCCGGGAACTATTGAAGAGGTTTACGAGCCGTTCCTTATCAAAGAGGGATTTTTGAAACGCACACCACGCGGTAGAGAGGCTACAGAGCTAACATATAAACACCTAAACAGAGCTTCGGGATATAGGCAACAATCACTGTTCGACTGATGCTTGAACACGAAACAATATCTACAAAAATTAAAAGGCAAGCCATTGCACTTGGCTTCGACGATGTTGGAATTGCCAAAGTGCAAAATACCGGCAAGTTGCATGAACATCTAGAGTCGTGGATACAAAAAGGGTATCACGGCAGCATGGAGTATATGCGAAATAATATTGAAACACGCTCTAAGCCAATATTATATGTCCCTGAAGCGAAATCGGTAATTGTTGTTATTGTAAATTATTATCAAGAGAATATCAAAAGCAAATCGAAATATAAGATAGCACAATTTGCTCATGTTCAAGATTATCACTATGTTTTGAAAGAAAAATTAAATCAGTTACTCTCTTTCATTGTTGATATAGAGCCTAAAACAGTAGGGAAAATTAGTGTTGATGCACAACCCGTCGCCGAACGATATTGGGCGGTGCAGGCAGGATTAGGGTTTATTGGACAAAACACAATGTTTATCCACCCGAAACTTGGTTCTTTCAATTTTATTGGCTCCATTGTAACAAATTTAGAGCTTGATAGCGACACTCCGAGCAACGAAACCTGCCTTGGTTGCGGAAAATGTATCAGCAGTTGTCCAAATGGAGCAATTGTAGAGCCTTATACTTTAGATTCGCAACGCTGTATATCGTATCAAACAATAGAATCGCGTTCAGAATCAATATTTAATGAGAGAATAAAATTTGAAAACTATATTTTTGGTTGCGATATTTGTAACCTTGTTTGTCCGCATAACGAAAATATTCCGTTGGCTAATAAAAACAACTTCGCGGCAAAGCCTGAAATTACAAATATGACAGATGATGATTGGAACACATTGGGTTCGAGCCAATTTAAACGCCGATTTTCGCATTCGCCCTTAAGACGAGCGGGATTACGCGGAATTAGGAGAAATATTTTGTGGTGTAATAAAAAATAAGAAACTTGCAGTTTGGATATTATGACATTTTAGGGTATTTTCGTAACGGTTTTTTTCGTTAATAAACATCATTAACAGACCAAAAAAATTTAGATATGATAAAGAGAAGTAAGCAAATCTCAGTTCTTGTATTAGCAACACTTTTAGCGTTTGCAGTTTCGTGTGTCCCAAAAAGACAATTCGTGGAACTAGAGATGAAAACCGAGCGATCTATTCGCGATAGAGACTCACTTAAAGCCAAAAATGCCGACCTGACAGTAGAAAAAACTGAGTTACAATCTGAGCTTGACCTAATGAAACGTGAAGTGCAACAGTCACGTAATGAGCTAGCAGGACAGCTAGACTCAATGAGATACTATAAAAGTCAATATAATATTTTACAAGCTGCGAACAACGATTTAACAAGACGGTTAGACGAAATGGTATACGGCGTTGAGAGTGAAAACAAACAAATGCTGGTTGAGTTACATCAGTTGCGTGAAGATTTGCAAAGACGTGAAGAAAATTTGCGTAAACTGCGCGACAGTTTATCAGCAGAAAGGAACAATTTGGACTTAATGCAACTTAGATTAGAAGACAGAAACCAAATTTTAGCTTCGTTAGACTCAATGCTGCAAGAAAAAGAGAGGAACCTTGAAGAGCAAAGCAGACAGATGGCTAGACTACAGGAAATGCTTAAACAGAAAGATAATGCAGTAAGGGAACTTAAAGATAAAGTTTCTAAAGCGCTGCTTGGATTCCAAAATGATGGACTTACTGTTGAGCATCGCAATGGGAAAGTTTATGTTAGCTTAGACGAAAAACTGCTTTTCAAATCGGGGCGTTATACCATTGACTCACGAGGTAGAATGGCACTTCAAAAGCTGTCAGATGTTTTGGCAGAAAACAAGGATATTAATATTCTTATAGAAGGACACACAGACGATGTTCCACTTCAGGGCAGAGGTGAAATTCAGGACAACTGGGATTTAAGTGTTAAAAGAGCTACGACAGTTGTTAAAGTTTTGTTGGAGAACAAGAGACTTAATCCCGACAGGCTAATGGCTGCAGGACGTTCTGAGTATCACCCGGTAGAAAAGTCTAAAACAACCGAAGCAAGAGCTAAAAACAGAAGAACAGAAATAATCCTGACTCCAAAATTAGACGAATTGCTAAAAATCCTCGAGAACAATTAGCAATTAACAATGAACAATGTGCAATTACGAATTGATAGGGATTGTTATATCAATAGCAACGACTTTTAAGTCGTTGGTTAGTAGGTTGACACACGTATTTTGAGCTTTAGCCCAAACTTAATGTTTATTAACTTCTTAATGGTTAATTGTGAATTAATAAACACTTTTGTACAGACAGCGCATGCGCTGTCTGTACTTTCAACTTTAAAACTTTATAAACTTTCAACTCAATGAAACTACTATTTGTAACTAACAACCAGCATAAAATATCTGAAATTTCGGCACTATTACCACAAGAAGTAGAATTATTGAGCTTGTCGGAAGTGGGCATTTATGAAGATATTCCAGAAACAGGAGACACGCTGAAAGCCAATGCTTTACAAAAAGCCGAATATGCCTTTTCCAAGACCAATAAATGGTGCTTCGCTGATGACACAGGGCTTGAAGTTGAGGCTCTTGGAGGAGCACCCGGCATACATTCTGCAAGATATGCGGGTGATGCAAAAAACTCGGTAGATAATGTCAACCTTTTGCTAAAGAAATTAAAAGACATAAAAAACAGAAATGCTCGCTTTAAAACCGTCATTGCACTGATTTTTGACAACAAAAGATATTTTTTTGAAGGGATTGTAGAAGGTAAAATTATCGACACGCCTATTGGAACCGAAGGCTTTGGATACGATCCTGTATTTATTCCAAATGGATATAACGAAACATTTGCTCAAATGCCATTAAGCCTTAAAAACACTATTAGTCACAGAGCTAAGGCTATCAATAAACTCATTGAATTTTTCACAACTTACACTATTAAACAATAAATTGCTGAAAAAAGTGTTCTTAAATAGTTAAAAACTATTGTAAATGCGAAGAATAATTTTAGTCTCGATAATAACATTTTGCTGCTTGAACTTATTAGCACAAGATGAATTTAAAATGGGGAATTGGCGTGCTCATTTTCCTTATCATCAAGTTCAATTTTTAGCTTACGATCACCCTGTAATCTGGGGCGCAAGTTTTTCGAGTCTTTTTTCTTATAATCTCGAAGACTATTATATCGAAAGATATAACAAAATAACAGACCTTTCGGATATTGGAATTACTGCGATGAGGATGCATCATAAGAGTAAATCCCTTATTATTGGTTATCAAAATGGAAATATTGACATACTTGTTGACGGAAGAGTTACAAACGTTTCTGCTATTAAGCGTGCAGAGATAATTGGAGACAAAACCATCAAAAACTTAAAAATCAGTGGTGATACGGTTTTTGTTGTCACATCATTCGGTATAAACTTACTTGATATCAAAAGTCATTTAATATTAGCAACTTATAGATTTGGAACATCACAAAGCTCCATAATAGTTAACGATGTTACTGTTTTGGGTGATAGCATATTTGCAGCAACCGATAGAGGTATATATTGTGCTCCACGTCAGGGTTTGAACCTGTTAGATTTTGGCAACTGGAAAAGATTGAGAAATTTACCTAACGCCTTTGCTGATTATAGCTTTTGTGAAGGATGGGCGGATACACTATGGATAGGCCGTCAAATACCGGGTTATCAGAATGATGAGATGATTTTATATCGAAAAGGGAATTATCGTCAATTTCAATTTCCACAATTTGGTTGTGATATAAGAGGTATACATTCAGATAATAAATATTTATATTTTGTGTCTAACAACGATGTTCGTTGGTTTGAAGCAGATGGTCGAGAAGGATATCGTGAACCCTTCTTCGGGACAGAACTAAATGGTCCTAGTGATTTGGTTACCTTAAATGATTGGGATTATTATGTTGCAGATCGTATGGTTGGATTGTTGAAAATGGTAAAATATCAAGGTATGCGTGATACAATTAGACCAAATGGTCCGGCTTTCTACAAAAGTTTTCATGTAAATGTTGCCGAAGATGAGGTTTGGATTTCCGGAGGTAGTCATGGAGAACCATGGAGTCATTACGGAATATATCGTTTTAAAAATAATGAATGGAAAAATTATAATAGACGAACAACCGATTCTTTAGAGAGTGTCGCAAATATTTCAATATCAATAACTAATCCTTGGAATCCACAGCATATTATTGCAGGTTCATACGGATATGGTATGGTTGAATTTCTTAACGGAGAAGTTGTAAAAACATGGAATATGTCTAATAGTCTTTTGGAACCTGTTTCAGGGTACGGTGAGGGTTATGTACGTGTCACAGGTTTGGCTTACGATAATAGTAAAAATCTATGGATTTCACAGTGGGGAGCAAATCATCCCATTGCAGTCAAGAAAAATAATGGAGAGTGGCAGGTTTTTGATTTAGGAGGGCTAATTGTTAAAGATTATGCTTCGAAAATGGTGTCAACTCCATGGGGAGATATTTGGGTAATTTTAGAGGGGAAAGGAATAGCCGTGTTTAATCCTGAAAAATTGTTAAATAATCAGCCAAATGCATATAAAGTGTTTGAAGTAATACGCTCAGATGGTACTATTTTTAGAGATCTGCGTTCAATAGTACTCGATAAAGATGAAACAATGTGGGTGGGTATGAAAACTGGAGGTGTTTTTGTTTACTATAATCCTCAAAGAGCTTTACATTCTAACATAGTAGCATCTCAATTGATTATGGAGGTTGACGATGAAATTGATTATCTGTTAAGAAGTGAAAACATTGCTGACATCAAAGTTGATGGCGGCAACAGAAAGTGGATAGCAACTCAAGGCGGAGGAGTTTTTTTACTTAATGAAGGTGGGAACAAGCAAATATTGAACTTAACGACTGAAAATAGTCCTCTAATTTCAAACAATGTTTTTTCAATTGGTATAAATGAAAAAAGTGGCGAGGTGTTTTTTGCAACTGATCTTGGCACTATCTCTTACGTTGGAAGTGCAACCGAAGGTAACAATGATTTTTCCGAATTAGTTGTATATCCAAGTCCTGTGCACAAAGATTACCACGGTTCTGTAATAATACGCGGGCTGGTTGAGAACACAACGATAAAAATAACTGATTTGTCAGGCAGACTTGTGTATGAAACATATTCAAATGGAGGAACAGGTGTTTGGAATGTTCGTGATTTTGATGGTAATCGCGTTCCAAGTGGTGTTTATCTTATCTTTTGTGCGTCTTTAGATGGCTCTTTTTCTGCAAATACAAAAATTTTTGTTGCAGGTTATTAATAGTTACAATTTTTACAAATGACAGGATAAATTTTTCCGTTTGAGAGTTTTTTTAGAAATGTTTTACGCCTCTCGCTTCCCCATGCGTTTTTGGCAATTGTCCCAAAAGTATGTTCAGCAAGCTTATCAAAACAACATGGTACAAGGGCTCCATCGGTTGTGTAAACTGCATTAGTTAAAGCACGCCAACAAATAATTCTACTATCATTTTTGTTGATTTTGTTTACCCGCCGATATGCTTTTGTTTTAGGCTGCCATTTTGCCAAATTTTCTTTCGATTGATCATATATCTGCATTGTTTTAAACACAACTTTATTGGCTCCCCATTTTAAAGCACTTTGTTTTATGTTTTTTGTGTTAAATTCGGTATGTTTTGATAAAAGTGTTTGATATATAACTTTAGGAGTTTTCGATCTCTTAGACTCTTTTAATGTCTTTAAATTTATGAGAGTATCTGTTATTTTAGAGAAATTACCACCCACCCTATACTGTTCATAAACAGCCTGTTCTGCACCGTCTGCTGAAATAATTAGTTGGTCAAGTCCAGATTCAATTATTTTTTCACAATCATGAAGGCTTATAGACTGGGCATTTGTACTGATTAATGTGTAAAGTCGTTTTGTATGGGCGTATGATATTATATCGAACCAATGTGGATTTAGAAAAGGTTCGCCCTGAAAATATAAAATAGCAACCATAGTGCTTTTGGAGTGGGCGTCTATAATAGTTTTTGCCATTTCAAAACTCATAAACTGGCTATCTCTTTTCACTTTCCCCATACCAGTGGGACATTCGGGGCACGCTAAATCGCAAATTGATGATAGCTCAAGAGTAATTGTTATAGGTTGATTATTAGGGTTGGGCAAAACTTTAACTTTTAGAAAAAAATAGTTTATAATTGAATATGCAAAGTTGATAATCCTTTTAAAGGAAAATGTTCTAACAATGGAAAAAAACATCATTATAATATGTTTTTGTTATGAACTTTAACTGTAAGGTATAAAAAAGGCATCCATAAGGATGCCTTTTTTGTGTTTATTGAAATAAACTATTGAATTACAATTGTTTTTGTAATAACATTGTCGATGCCAATAACTTTAACTGAATAGACACCAGCTTTATAAGCAGATGTGTTAACTTCATAAGAATCGCTATCAGCTACAGAATTGTGAATTAAGCGGCCTTCAATAGAGTATATCTCTATTTTTGCTCCGTTAACGTTAGCAATAACAAGTTTCTCATTAGCTGGGTTTGGATATATTAACAACTCATTCAATCCAGTCTCTTCAATTGATAAAGTGTTGTCAACAGGCTTTGTTATTGAGTTTGAACATCCACCGGGAATGTTTTCTATCGTTAGAGTCACATTATAGACATCTTGTCCTGTATATATATACTGCATTTCTGGCACAAGTTTTTCAACAATCTTTCCGTTACCCATGTCCCAAACATACTTGGCTCCTGTAACAACCCCTGCTGATGAGCTTGCATTAAAATTAACCAATTTTGGGAAGCTTTGATTTACTTCGTAAGTAAAATCAGGAGTAGGTAAACCAACTATTTCAACTAAATTGTTTTTAGTTTCAGTCAATGTTGTATTACCGTCAGAAGCACTTATGGAAATTGTTTTATTCCCAGGTGTAGAATATGTTACAGTATGTGGTCCGTCAGTATCTGCTGTGGCAGGAGTGGCTCCTTCTCCAAAATCCCAGCTAATAGTTGTGTGTCCGAAAGACAGGTTTGTAAAAGTAACCTCTTGTTCAACGCACGCTTTTGTTATGTCAACCTCGAAGTCTGCATTGAATGTTGCAGTTTCTCCTAAAACCCACATGCCTCCAGTATATTCACCCTGGAAAGAACCTGCAAAGCCTTTTGTTTCGCTAATCATACCAACACTTACAAATTGGCTTGCGGTGTAGTATTGACTATAATCTTCCCAAGTATCACCACCATCCCTGGTAAACGAGATACCCATTTTTGGTGTTTGATAATCAGCTCCCACAGAAACAAACATACCTGTTTCGCCGGGAACAGCAGAGATATCAGATTCGTAAAAGTTAGAGGGGGCGCTTGTAAGCTCTTGCCATGTTTCGCCACCGTCAGTTGTTTTAAACTTTCTATATGGACTGCCTTGAACGTATGCAAGTAATAGTCCAGTTAAGGCATCATCAGAAAAAGCAATCGATGCATTTACTGTTGCGCCGGCGTTATCGAATACAAAATGTTTAGTCCAATTATGTCCTTTGTCAGTTGTTTTGTAAACATATCCGTTGTTGGTTGTCCACCATAAAGTATTGCCAACAGCTGTGTAGTGTCCAACTATACCATATTCACTAGTATTAACAGGAGAAGGGATATTTGCAGCAGCAACACGTGTCCAGTTTTCGCCACCATCAGAGGTAACGAAGATTTCGTGATAGCCTCCTGTTTGGTCTCCTTGAACTACACCATTATCATAGTCAAAAAAGTGTACTGTATTAAAGAAACTATTAGCATCAGATCCTGTTAATATTGGAGTCCAAGTTACACCTCGGTCTGTAGTTTTAAGTATTGTGTTTCCACTTCCTGTACCATATGCTGCTATAAATGCAGTATTTGCATCAAGGCCTTGTATCATAGAAAAAGCTGTTCCATAGTTAACTTGCCCTGATGTCCAAGTAGCACCACCATCAGTAGTTAAGCAATAAACGCGATAGTTTGCACCTCCACCGCTACCGTCACGGCCTGTTGCCCATGCTACTGATTCATTTACAGCTGAAAGATGACCTGGATATGTACTATTATTTGGGAAACTAGTAAATTTTTCAGTCCAAAGAAATTTTTCTTCCCCTGGAGCCGCTGGTTTAATATTTATTACAGCAGAATTATTTGAGTTAAAGGCGTAACCGGATGGATTTAGTGCACCTATTGTAAAATATCCGTTGCTACTACCTTCCCAGCCCCAGTTAAAGTAAAACTGGTTGTTGTCATTATAGCCTAAGCATAAGAAAGCGTGTCCGCCATAATTAGCATCACTTCCTGAATAAAGAATAGGACGAGCATTATCAAGCTCATTTTTCAAAAGAGCAATCCACGTATCATTAGTATATTGCGTTTTTTGAACATACATAATACTTTGATCATACTTAAAATAGTTAGCCATAACAGCCGGAACATCTTGACTATATGCCCCTGATCCAGATGGAGTGTAATTCATGTTAACGGCAACGCCTAAATGGTAACTTAAAGTTGCTGCAGCTGGACTACCTGCACTTGTTGTAGGCATGTTAGCATAATCATAAGTGGTTGAAAAGAAGTAAGCGGTTTGAGGTCCATAAGTTGGATGTACGTATTTGTGCCAACCCGCTCCTGTAGTAGGATATTCGTAGTGACGCATAATCATTGCCATGGATGTGGCAACACATCCGACAGGACAACCTGCAGGACAATATGTGTTAAATCCAGTACCTTGACCCCAATTAATGTTAAAAATAGGATTCACTGCACGATCGTTCTTTGGGAAACTGTTTCCCAAAATGCTATTCCACTCTATAAGAGTCTCTGTGTTTGAGAGTTTTTGGGACACAATATCAACAATGTTTTTGTCGTATTGTTCCATCCATAGATCAGCGATTGGGTTTAATTTATTCCCATCTATTTCTCCTTCGTGAGAATAGCCTAAAACAGGAACGATAGCATTATCTGCAGATACGATAACAAAACCACCGGCATTGAAAACAAACGTATAATATGTATTAATACCATTGTGACTTTTAGTGTGGACACTTTTAATGCTGAAATCTGTTATGCTTTCAGGAGCATAATGTTTATAATAGTTCTCAGCTACTTGTTTTGCTGTGGGAATGTCCACAGGCTCGGCTTTTGTAAAGGCAACTATTAGTGTTACCATTGCAATTAATGATAGAATTTTTTTCATAGTTAATAAGATTAGTTAATTAATTATTTTCATAATACCAGGGTCAAATTTACGATTTGCAAACCAAAAAAAGAAAAAAATCAAGTGGTTTTTACTGTACCACAATATATTTTTTAAAGCATAAATGAAGAAAAGTTTACATAAATTGCTGGGAATCAGTGAGTTTTCCAACAGAAAAAGAAAGGGATGAGCCTGTTAAAGTAAACATTAACAGGTCATGATTGTGTATAAGGTTGCTTCAACAAATTCAGTGAACAAGTGATCCGTTTTTGATAGAACCCATCAAATTATTGATTAACTGTTAAACGTATATCAACTTTTCGCTGTAATATTACAAGCGCAAATATTAGCATAAAATCAGGTTCCTTGTAAATACAATAATCAGACATTTTAAGGTTTTCACCTCTCAAAATAATGAGATAATCAAAACTGTAGACCGTATTGTAGTAATGTTCAACATTTTGGTATATATTTGTCAAAATGTTTATAACTTGTTGAAAACGTACTGTGAGGCAGATTCAAAGTTATTTGTGGTAAATAATAATTAATTGAATACGACAATTTGAGCCCGATACATAGGGATATATGCATGAAACTAACTTAAACTAAAGATATTAAAAAGGGGACATAAGTCCTATATGATCTCAAACCGAAAAAATACAGACATATGAAAAATTTTAATCCTAATAATATGAGACGTTTGTTAATTATCCTATCATTAGCCTTGATCCCTATGACAGGCTTGATGGCACGAGATTTTTACTGGAAAGGAGGAACAGGAAGATGGAATGATCCATCTATGTGGGAACTCCGAGCAGCAAAATCTGTTGAAGGATTAGTTCCGTCAAAAACTGACAATGTCTTTATTGATAATTATGATAGCAATATCATTATTGACAATGACGTTGAAGTTGAAAACCTATATTGGAGATCCGGCAAGATAAGTGGGAACCCCGAAACTAAAATTTCATCATATGGAGTGATTGAAGTCAGGTCATCTGTTGTTGATGAATTTGAAGGTGTGTGGGTTTTGAAAACGGACAGTAGAGGTACTATAAACTCTGACATCAAATTAAAAGGCTCAGTTTATATAGATGCTACTGGGGAAGTTGTTTTGGATACGCCAGTAAAAACATTTGCTGATTTTATAATTATAAAAGGAGATGTTACTGTTAGTAGTTTAATAGAGTGTAATGTTTTAGTTTTAGAAGGAAATGAAGCATACAGCATTTTAGTAAACGATGCAACCGTTCGCAAAGACCATTTGGTTATCCGAGAAAATCCAAATCGTAAATTAAAAATAAATGGAATAAAGCTAGAAAGAGTAACTCCAAGAAACATTACAGGAAAAGGTGAGTTGGCCAAAGGAGGAGTCTATCATTTCTGCAACGAAACAGATGCTAAATTAGTTTTAAAAGCTGCAAAAGCACCAGTTGTCACAAAATCTTACGTTAGGTTTTTTGTGATTTGGTTTGATCAAGAAACTACAGAAAAGGGAACATTCTCTAGCATTTATCCTACTAGTGGTTCAGGGGCAGTTGATTCTGTAATTGTCCACTCTTCTCATCCTCATAGTACTGATACAATAATACGTTCTTTTTGGCAGGTAACTTATCACGATAATGCAGATGCTAGCGATTTACCTCTAGCTATTTATGAAATAGAAGGTGTAGATAACCGTCATTACTCAACTGACTACGCGTTAGGAACTGTATATGATAGTGTGGCAGGAGTATCAACACCTGGAGCAAGTGATGGTAGCATATTTATTAAAAAGATTGGCTCTGCACCATTTACATATACAATTACTGGAGGTTCTAGTAATCAAGATGGTGTGTTTACAGGACTATCGGAAGGTTATTATAATGTTACAGTATCAAGTGACAGCTCAACATGTAATAAGAGTACCGTATTGAGCAATATCGAAGTTAGTGTAAGAGCCCCACTTAGTTATGATAGTTTATTTACAAGAAGAGTAACCTGTACGGACGACTCTGATGGTATTATTCGTTTGTATGCTTCGGGTGGTTCTGGCTCTTATGAATATAGGATGTCTTTTTCAACTGATGAAGGTTACCCACTTTATAATGTTTGGCAGCCGAGCAATGAGTATTTGAATCTTAAATCAGGTACTTACGAGTTTGTTATACGTGATGCAATGCAACATTTAGATTCGGTTGATTGTGGTAAGATTAGCTTAATTAATCCAAAACAACTTACTATTAATCAAGTGATAAGAACTCACGTAGTAGGATGCTATGGACCAACAGGAGCAATGGAAATTATAGCTTCTGGAGGACATCCACGTTTACAATATTCTATAGATAGTGGAGACACGTGGTCGTTCTCCAAATTATTTGAACATCTTTATCCAAAAAGCTATAAGGTCCATGTCAAAGATAGTTTAGGGTGCGAGGTTAATCGAGAAGGTTATGATATTATTTCAGGACCGGTTGAGCTTATTATTAAAAAAGTAACGCCACAACCCGTGACACTTTGTTACGAGAACAATAATGGTTCTATAGCAATTATGGCAGAAGGGGGATGGGGTAATATAGAATATTTTATAGAGAATAGTACTATTGGAACAAGAAATAACAGTAGTGGTAATTTTTTAGGTTTACCAGTAGGAAAATATGCTGTTTGGGTAAAAGACGACAATGATTGTGAAACACTATATGCTGATAGTGTTGAAGTAACAGGACCTCCTAAACTTGAAATTACAGGAATAGACATAACACACATTACCGGTTGTTATGGAGATGTAACAGGCAGTATTACTGTCAACGCGACGGGAGGCACTGGAATACTGCAATATTCTATAGATGGAGGTACGAGCTGGCACTCTTCTAACGTGTTTGGACCTTTAAGTGCCGGAATATACCAAATTAGAGTTAAAGATGAAAATGAATGTACAAAAGGTGATGTGGTTGAAATTTTACAACCTGATCCTATTTCTATTACTAGTGAAAGTTACACCAATATCACATGTCATAATGCAGACGATGGTACAGTCACTATAGAGGCTGAAGGTGGTACAGCTCCCTTAACATATACTATAACAGGTGGTGCAAGCAACAACACCGGAGTTTTCACCGGTTTATCTGCTGGTACTTATAAAGTAACAGTAAGTGATGCTAATGGTTGTGCTGAAGCTATTAGTAGTGACTTTACAATTATCAATCCCGATGTTATTACTATCGACAGTGAGTCATATACCGATGTTAATTGTTTTGGAGAAGTTGATGGTACAGTAACTATAGTTGCTTCAGGTGGTACAGCACCATTAACCTATACAATAACCGGTGGTGCAAGCAACAACACCGGAGTTTTCACTGGTTTATCAGCTGGCACATATAGTGTAACAGTAAGTGATATTAATGGTTGTCCGCCAGCAATAAGTTCCACTTTTGTTATTATCGAACCTGCCGCTATCACTATTGACAGTGAGTCATATACTGATATTAGCTGTTTTGGCGAGGTTGATGGTACAGTAACTATAGTTGCATCTGGTGGTACAGCACCTTTAACCTATACAATAACAGGCGGTGCAAGCAACAACACCGGAGTTTTCACTGGTTTATCTGCTGGCACTTATAGTGTGACAGTAAGTGATATTAATGGTTGTCCACCAGCAGTTAGTTCCTCTTTTACAATTATCGAACCTGCTGTGATTACTATTGACAGTGAGTCATATACCGATGTTAGTTGTTTTGGCGAGGTTGATGGTACAGTAACCATAGTTGCATCTGGTGGCACAGCACCTTTAACCTATACAATAACCGGTGGTGCAAGCAACAACACCGGAGTTTTCACTGGTTTATCAGCTGGCACTTATAGTGTGACAGTAAGTGATATTAATGGTTGTCCGCCGGCAATAAGTTCTACTTTTGTCATTATCGAACCTGCCGCTATCACTATTGACAGTGAGTCATATACTGATATTAGCTGTTTTGGCGCGGTTGATGGTACAGTAACTATAGTTGCTTCAGGTGGTACAGCACCATTAACATATACAATAACCGGAGGTGCAAGTAACAACACCGGAGTTTTCACTGGTTTATCTGCTGGCACATATAGTGTAACAGTAAGTGATATTAATGGTTGTCCACCAGCAGTTAGTTCCTCTTTTACAATTATCGAACCTGCTGTGATTACCATTGACAGTGAGTCCTTTACAGATATTGCTTGTTATAATGATAATAATGGTACAGTAACCATAGTCGCATCTGGTGGTACAGCACCTTTAACTTATACTATTACAGGTGGGGTTAGCAACAATACTGGAATTTTCACCGGTTTATCTGCTGGCACATATAGTGTGACAGTAAGTGATATTAATGGTTGTCCCCCGGCAATTAGTTCCTCTTTTACAATTACCAATCCTGATGAGATTGTGATTACAGAAGAGACGTTTACAAATATTACTTGCCATGGTGCTAACGATGGTGCAATAACATTTAAAGCTACGGGTGGCACACCTCCCTTAATTTATACCATTACTGGAGGAGATACCAATAGCACAGGAGAGTTTACAGGATTAGGTGAAGGTACATATCAAGTAACCGTTACAGACAATAATGGGTGTATAAAAACAAGTGCTATTTACACAGTAATAGATCCCGATCCGATAGTTATTACTTTAATTGATTCACTATATTCGTGTGGTAGCTTACCAGTAATTGAAGCTGATACAACGTTCTTGCCTGACGGAGATGGAGATATATATACATCTACTATTACGCACGTTGATTTTGCCGATGGTGCTGTCGTACAAAGCACAGCAGATATTGAATCAATAGCAATCAATATGGAGCACTCTTACTTAAGAGACTTAACAATAAAATTAATTTGTCCTAATGGTAGTTCGTTAATGTTTACAGACGAAGTTGGAGGTGGTAGGTACTTAGGCAAACCTGTTCGTGATCCCGGAGATGATGATTTGACCCCGGGTGAAGGTTTTACTTATATCTTTACTGAAGATTCAGAAGCCTTATATACTTGGGCAAATGTTCCTGAAGCAAGATATACCTATACTGATTTAGGGGGCAATGAACATGTAAACAAACTATATGTACCTGCAGGCCCATATAAACCTATGGGAAACTTCTCATCTTTAGTTGGTTGTCCACTTAATGGAGACTGGACATTAGAAGTAACAGACAATAATCCTGTAGATAATGGATATATATTCAAATGGTACTTAAATTTTGCTCCGAGTACTTTCCCAGAAGGTTACTGTAATGGTATGGCTACTGTGGAAGCGACAGGAGGTGTAGGTGAACTAAGCTATATGTGGAGTAATGGAAACACAACAAACACAATACAAGATTTGTGTGCCGATACATATACATTAACAGTTACTGATGAAAACGGCTGCTATGCTACTCACACTGTAGTTATAGAAGACGTTGACATACAATTAACTATTACCGATACAGTTCATGTAACATGTTCAGGAGAATCTACTGGATCAGTGACAGTTGAAGCTACTGGAGGCAATCCGCCTTACACATATATATGGGAAGATGGTACAATTAGTCAAACAATTGACGGATTGGCAGCTGGTTGGTATTTCTTAACAGTAGTAGATCGTAATTTGTGCGAACACTACGATTCTGTTGAAATAAAAACATTAAATGAAATAACAGTACTTTTCTCAAATATTGTTTCTCCTCTGTGTCATACCGATAACGGAGGTTCACACACAGGTTCGGCAACAGCAACTGCATCAGGAGGAGTTGGCAGCTATTTATACGAATGGTCTTCAGGAGAGATAGGACAAACAGCCAGCAATTTGGTTGCCGGATGGAATTGGGTTACAGTTACTGATGAAGCCAATTGTACTAAAATTGATAGTGTGGAAATTACAGAACCACCATTGCTTGAAATAACAGATGTAAGTATTACAGATGTTTCATGTAACGGTGGAACAGATGGTAAAATAACCATTACAATTGCCGGAGGCAATCCTCCTTATACTATTGAATGGTATTCGCCTGAACATCATCTTATTGGAATAGAAAGCTCTTTGACTTTCCGTCCGGCAGGCGATTATACTGTTAAAGTTAAAGATGCCAATGGTTGTACAATACCAGATTCTGTTATTACTATAGGTGAACCTGAAATCCTCGACTTTGATATAGATGTTACAGCAAGTGCATGTAATAATCCTACAGGTTCCGCAACTGTAATAAACATTACGGGAGGTAACGGTGGTGAAACTATTACATGGTATAATAGTGCAAACGTAAATATTGGAACAGGAGTCTCAATAGGTTCATTAGCAGTTGGAAACTATTCTGTTAAAGTCGAAGACTCAAAAGGATGTTCTGAAACAAAAGAGTTTGAACTAGAAGATAACTCTGATTTACAAATTGATGGATTTACTTGGCTAAGCCCAGTAAGTTGTTATGGTGAATGTGATGGAATTGCTCAAGTCAATGTTTCAGGTTCAGGTGCAATAGTTAGCTATATCTGGTCAACAGGTTCAACCACCGATACAGAAACATCACTTTGTGGAGGCTCAACAGTTAGTGTTACCGTAACTGATGAAAATGGTTGTACAGCCGATACTACAATAATAGTTCCACAACCAGAAGAGCTTCAATTTAGCGACTTTACAATTACCCATAATCAGTGTTATGGCAACAATGATGGCTCAATAACAGCAATTGTTGAAGGAGGAACACCAACATATACTTTTGAATGGAGAGACGAAGACAACAATATACTTCCTTTCACCGGTGCAGTAGCTTCAGATCTATATGCTGGTAAGTATTTTGTTACCGTATCTGATATTAATGGATGTCAGGCTAACGATAGTGTGGTCATTAATCCTGCAGTACAAATTGTTGTACATGTTTCTACAACTCAAGCAGACTGTGGTTTAAGCAATGGAACTGCAACATTAACTCCGGAAAATGGAATACCTCCATATACTTATCACTGGCCCGATCCAATAGGTAGTGTTACAACGTCAACCGTGGGTTCACTAGGCATAGGCATATACTACGTTACAGTAGAAGATGCTCTTGGCTGTGAGACAGTAGCACGTGTAGAAATTACCGACGTTGGAGGAATGTCTATTGTTGTTGATGTAACAGATGCTACATGCTATAATGGCAACGACGGAGAAGCAACAGTTGTCAGTGTTATAGGAGGAACAGGACTTGTTACAATAACTTGGGAAGATGCATTTGGCAATATAATACCTGGAGGAAACACAGCATCAGGGCTTAATGGAGGAATGTATTATTACGTAACAGTAACAGATGAAAATGGCTGTGGAGTTGTGGAAGAAATATTTATAGGTCAACCCGCAGAGTTTGTGCTTACAGTTTCAGGTATCCTAGACGCGTCATGTTTTGGATACAACGATGGAGCGGCAACAATTAGTGCGGCAGGCGGTAATGGATCTCCATATACTTATCTATGGCCAGACGGAGATACAAATAGCAGTCGTATAGATCTTGCTGCTGGCTCATACACTGTTACAGTGTTCGATAACTTAGGTTGCGAACAAACAACTGATTTTACTATTGGTGAACCAAGTTTAATTGAGTATGAATTAACTACAACCAAACCTTCATGTGGTCAAAATAATGGTAGTTTGACTGTGTCAAATATCACAGGAGGTTCTGGAAGTGGTTATGTGGTTACCTGGTCAAATGACAATTGGAGTGTCGACTCTGTTGGTTTTGCAGTAACCAATCTTGTTGCAGGCATATACGACTTAGTTATCACTGATGACACAGGATGTTCAGTTTCAGAAACAATAACACTAGAAAGCGATACAGATATGTATGCTGAGGTTATTGATATTACCCACGTAAACTGTGCTGGAGAGGTGACAGGTTCTGCAACCATAGGAATTATTGGAGGAACTGCGCCATACACTGTAAACTGGAGCAACGGACAAACAGGAATGACAATTTCTAATGTTGCAGCAGGCACTTATACGGCTACAATTACAGACGCAAATTTATGTGTAATTTACTTCGACGTTAATATAGAAGAGAATGCACCATTAGTAACAGACTTTGTGTTCACTCAACCGATAGTTTGTGCAGGTGACTCAATAGCATCTTTCTATGTTACAGTAACTGGTGGTGTTGCACCATACATATACCATTGGGAAGATGGTCTTGGAAATACTATTGGAAGTGATTCTGCACTTGTAGATATGACTGCGGGAACATACAATATTACAGTAACTGACAACTTGGGTTGTACAACGACTAACAGTATAACAATTGCATCCTCTGATCCGATAGCAGTTACTTTTGTAATTACTGAAACAGACTGTAGTGCATCAACAGGTAGTGTCAAAGCCAATGTTTCTGGAGGAGTTGCACCTTACAATTATAACTGGGCAAAATATTTAGAACCAGGTGTTGTTATTGATGGCAACGGCACAGACTTTATTTATAACCTTGGAGTGGGTTATTACACACTTTCATTAACCGATGCCTTAGGATGTGTTTACAGAGACACTGTTTTAGTTGAATCAACAACAGACATGGAAATATCTGTAATCAATACAGTTAGTGTTACTTGTCTTGGACGTAATGATGGACAAGCCGAAGTGACAATTGTAAATGGACAAAGTCCATACACAATAATATGGGCAAACGGAGATATCAACAATACCACAGAAACATCATTTATTAATACTCAACTGTATCAAGGAAATCAGATAGTTAGAGTTATTGATGCAAACGGTTGTGAACAGGTAACTAGTTTCACTGTGCCAACAGGCAACGCTTTATATGTTTCATTAAGGTCATATCCTGACGTTGGTGGAGATGTGGCAGATTTCGGATTTGTTGAAGCCGGAGCAGTTGGTGGTATTCCTCCATATTCATACAATTGGGAAGATGCTGAAGGAAACAACATTGGAACTAGTTATGTAATAACAAACTTGAATTATGGTTGGTATTATGTTACTGTAACCGATGCTAATCCAAATCCATGTCAATGGATAGACTCAATTGAAGTGTTGAATAAAACAATATCTTACGATACAATATTTATCAACCATGTTACATGTCACGGGTTTAATGACGGTTCGATAAGTATACAAGGAACAGGTGGTGAAGAACCATACCAGTACCGTTGGAGACACGACTCTTGGAGTACAGATTCTATTGGTAATACTATTACCAATCTAATAGCCGGTACTTATTATTTAACACTTACCGATAAGTATGGATTTGTTGAAATTACTGACTCAATAGAAATAACCCAACCCGAACCGCTTGGCTTGAATGCCATATTAGTACAAAAAACCGCGTGTAGCGAACCTACAGGTATAGTAAAAGCAGAATTACCTGAAAGTACAGGAGCTATCGCACCAATTACATATTATTGGACAAGCAGCGAGTGGCAAGACACGATAGTTAAAGTTGATAACCCAATACTTGATAGCGTTGGAATAGGAATGTACTACGTTACAATCGTTGATGCCAAAGGCTGTACTGACACCGATACGGTAGAAATGATTGATAATAGCGATATGGTTGTCAGACTCATAACCTTCAGTCCACGTTGTTATGGAGATAATGACGGTGTAATCGAAGCAATTGTAACTGATGCAATAGGAGATATAATTTATATATGGTCGCATGATTCTACATTAAATGGTCCAAGAGCTGAGAATCTTGCCCCAGGCACTTATTATGTCACTGTTACAGACAGTTCAACCTGTTATCGAACCGCTGAAGCAACACTAACAGAACCAGCACTACTTGAATTTAATGTTATTGACTCAGTTATGCCAATATGTTATTCTGACGTTAATGGCTCTGTAACCGCTGAAATATTTGGAGGAACTGCACCATATGTATTCAATGCATACCAGTACTCAAGCGGTATTTCATATCAAGAATCTTCCACTGAACAATCTGATACTGTCACAATCGAAGGATTAAGTGGAGGTATATATAGACTACAAGTAGAAGACTCTTACGGCTGTTGGTCAGAACAAAAGGCACTAAATCTACGAAGTGTTGTACCATACATGACGGTTAGTATAGATATTGACAATCATCCATCTTGTAATAATCATACCGATGATGGACAATTGACAGCAAACGTGACGGCTTACGAACATCCGCATATTGAATTGCCAACACAGCCAAACGTAAATGACTATAACTTTATCTGGAATGATTCAATAACAGGACAAACAATCAGTAATATTGGAGTAGGAGAACACACAGTTACTGTGACCTACAAAGACTATGGTTGTCCAGTCGAAAATTCAATATATCTCTTTGCTTTAACCAATATCACTGCTAATCCGGGATTTAGGTTTAAAGGAGAACTTTATGATGATAATTCAACATATTGTGTTGGCGATACCGTAGAATTGATAAGTTACTACAGCGTTCATGACCTTGATTATATCGACATAGGCTGCGATTCAATTACTTGGGAAAGCGTAAATAATATCATAGAAACGTACGATTCAACTTTCTATACAACTGTTAGCAGAAATAATGGAGACAACTATTATTATCTAACAGTATATAAAGATGGATGTTATGATACCGATTCTATAAAAGCTAACAACTTTGATTTTGCTGACGTTAAAGTATCAGCATACAAAATTGACCCCGATTTAGGTGGATTTAACGGTAACGAGCCGCTTGTATCGATATTTGTAGGCAACTCTGCTTTAGTGAAGATAGATCAAGAGGTAGAAGGAGCAGAATATACATGGAGTGAACAACTTTATACTACTGTTCAAGGCTTAACACAAACAGGAAGTTTTGTACTTAACGAATCTAAAACACGTGCAATAGTTACGCCTATAGATAGTACATTCTATAAAGTTTTAGCTAAAACTCCTGCATTCGAACTCAGCGAGACAGAAATGCACTACTGTTACAGTAAAGACTCAGTACTTGTAAGAGTATTAGGTGAATTTAATCCGCCAAATGCTTTCTCACCAAACGGAGATGGTTTCAACGACACATGGAAAATGGAAGGATTCAAGCTCTTTAATACTGTTTCAGTGAAAATATTCAATCGTTGGGGACAACTTGTTTTTGAATCATCAGATCCAAATGCAGAATGGGATGGAACTAACAAAAAAGGCAAAGATTTGCCTGTAGGAACATACTATTACATAATTGACTACTCAACTGATAGTTATTCGAAGAAAATATCAGGACCAATAACAATTATACGATAGTCTGGCATATTTCTGAATCCGAGGAAAACCTCGGATTCATGGAAAAGCCAAAACATTATTTTAAAAATGAAAAAACAGCAAGCGATGAAAAAGATAAAAACCCTATTATTAATTGCAGCTCTCGGAATCAACTTTTCTCAGGCTCAACAAATGTACCAGTTATCGCAGTACATGTTTAATGACTATGTGTTTAATCCGGCTATTGGTGGTATTCATGACTATTACCAGGTTCGAACTAATTATCGTTATCAATGGGCTGGAATAAAAGATGCACCAAGAACATATCTTTTAAGTGCATATGGACCACACAAATCTATGCCTATGGGCTATGGTGGATTTATTTTTAGTGATGTTACAGGTCCAACAAATCAACTTGGAATATATGGCTCATATGCATACAATGTGTTGGTTTATAGAGACATAAGAATTTCAGGAGGAGCCTTTTTGGGTCTTAAACAATTTAAAATAGATATGTCATCTTTAAGGTTTGATGTAGAGGAACCGGCTGTCTCTCTAAATCCTGACTACTATGTCAGGTACCTTCCCGATGCCAGTCTTGGTGTATATGCTTATAATTCACAATTCTACTTTGGAATTAGCATGAATCAACTTTTTGGAAACAAATTGGAAGTTTTAGAAGAGTATAGTGGTAAGGTAATGTCTAAACTCAATAATCACATATTTATCAACGGAGGATACCGCTACAATATCAACAGAGACATTGATATTGAAGGGGCTACTATGTTTAAGATAGTACGAGCAGCTCCTTTACAAATGGACTTAAATGTGAAAGGAATATGGCGTAAAATGGCCTGGGCAGGTGTATCATGGCGAACAGGAGATGCTATTGCAATTATTGGTGGATACAATTATCAAGATATGTTGTATATAGGTTATTCGTACGACATAATGATAAGCAAGTTGCGTAATTTTGGCTCAGGTAGTCACGAAGTTATGATTGGTGTTAAGTTTAATAGAATTAAGGATACAGGAGGAATACGTCGTAAAATTCGTTAACTGTAGGATATATAATAGACGTACAAATAATGAATACAGATAAAAAGAGCAGGTCGTTATCTCTTTGTCAAAATATTTTGTTAAGCCTTGTTGCTCTTTTAATAATTAATTCATGTTCAGGAGTTAGAGACAAATCAACAAATTTGCTGATAATTCCAAGAGATACAATGATTCATGTGATTTCTGATATTCATATTGTTGATGCAGTCCTTATTAACGCATTAAATAACAGACGTATTGAAGTAAATACGGTACCGAATTATTATGTAGATATTCTTGAACGGTACAATATTTCAAAAGAGAGATTTGATGTATCTTTGCGTTATTATTGTGACAACTTAGACGAATTTGATAAGATGTATGACGAAATAATCGAAATACTTAGTACCAAACAAGCAGAATACGAAACTAAAACAGAACATTAAAAAGTACAAGTATTTATATAGTTTTTTTTAGATCTCCTAAAAAAACCATATATTGCAATCGTAAAATTTAAACTGCAATGAGACAAAAAACAATTTTCTTAATCATAGGTATAGCAATTATAGCTGTAGTCGGATGTAAAAAAAATAAAGAGAATAATATTATCGGAACTTGGAAACAAATGGATTTTAGAGTACCCGACTCCACAACAAAAATAGCCAGATGGACCTTTTATGATGATAAAACTGTTAAAGCTCGAATTTACAATCAAAAAGATAGTCTTTTAAGTTCTGTTGATGGAGATTACTCAATATTTAGAAAAAAATTTAAGCTAAGATTACAAATATCTGACACCATTCGCTTTGAAGTAAATCAGGTAGATTATCGTGGAAATTACGTTATTGAAGTCATTTCACGAGATGTTTTACGCCTTGTTAGAGTAGAAGGATATAATGATAAAGCTGAGTGGAGTGATGGAGGGGATGTTTTTGCTCAACTTGAATTTTTGAAGGACTAAAACAGTTGTGTCCAAAGTTAAGACTTTATATGTCTGTCAAAACTGTTCTGCTACTTTTCCAAAATGGATGGGAAAGTGTACTCAGTGTGATTCATGGAATACCATTGAGGAGCAAGTAGTTGAACAACGAAGAGGCTCTTTATCAAAAAAATCGCAAGCTTCTATAAAAGAGCCAACCAAGCTCAATATGGTAAAACAGGAAAAGCATGCACGTCAATTAACCAAAATAGGTGAATTTGATCGTGTGTTGGGAGGAGGATTTATGCCTGGTTCCGTAGTTTTAATAGGTGGCGAACCTGGTATAGGTAAATCAACTCTTTTATTACAATTAGCTTTAAAAAATAAACAGTGGAAAACACTGTATGTAGCAGGTGAAGAGAGCGAAGCCCAAATAAAAGATCGTGCCGACAGGCTCGGAGTAGCACACGAAAACATATTAATAACCACCCAACTTGTTGTTGAGGACCTGTGTCAATTGTTTCAAGATATTAAACCCGATATTGTTATTGTTGACTCAATTCAAGCAATCCAAAGTCGCAATCTTGAATCAATCCCAGGTACAATAAGTCAAATCAGGGAATCGGCATATCAGCTAATTAACTCCGCAAAATTTCTCAACTTTCCGTTAATACTTGTCGGTCATATTACTAAAATAGGCAATATTGCTGGTCCAAAAGTCCTTGAACATCTGGTTGATACAGTTTTACAATTCGAGGGTGATCAAAGTAGCGGACTTAGAATTCTTAGAACTTCAAAAAACAGATTTGGTAACACCTCTGAAATTGGGATTTTTGAGATGCAGCAAACGGGACTTAAAGAGATACCAAATCCATCAGAAATATTGGTTGATTTTCATACAGAACCACTTCCTGGAGTTGCCTTAGCCCTTGTTTATGAAGGGATTAGGCCATTGGTTGTTGAGGTTCAAGCGTTAGTAAGCACCGCAAGTTTTGGCACTCCGCAACGTTCTTCAACTGGATACGACCCAAAAAGACTAAATATGTTGCTTGCTGTTTTAGAGAAGCGTGCGGGGATTAAACTAAGTACTCGAGATGTTTTCGTGAATGTAACAGGAGGAATAAAAATAACTGACACAGCTGCCGATACGGCATTGGCTGCAGCAATTATTTCAAGCTACCTAGATTTAGTCATTGATTTAGACACCTGCTTTGCGGGAGAAATTGGACTTTCAGGTGAAATACGACCAATAAGATCTATCGTACAGAGAATTGAAGAGGCTAAACGGCTGGGTTTTAAAAGAATAATTACTTCAACCCATAAAAAGGAAATTCAAATAAGCGAAAATATTATAGTTGATGAAATTAGGTCTTTGGTCAAGCTTTTGACAAAAGGCTAGTCGGTTTTTTCGTCATCCATAAATTTTGTTTGATATAAGAAGTCGTCGTATGGGTAGCGTTGTTTATGTATCTGTTTTGCACAGTCGTAAAGTACACTTTTAAACTCCTCGATATTATATTTCTCTGTTGCCGAAATAAAAACACACTTATTATTAATTTTCGCTAACCACATTTTCTTAAGATCCTCTAAAGTGTAGTTCTTTTTTTCAATCGGAGTAAGGTCATCTTCTTCCTTCGGGACAAATGAATAAGCATCAACTTTGTTAAAAACTACAATTTCAGTTTTATCACCTGCACCTATATCAGTTAAAGTTTGTTTAACGACTGACATATGTTCTTGATGGTTTGGATGCGAAATATCAACAACATGAATAAGGATATCTGCTTCCCTCACCTCATCAAGTGTTGATTTAAACGATTCAACCAAGTGTACAGGAAGTTTTCTGATAAAACCGACAGTATCAGTAAGTAAAAAGGGAAGATTTTCGATAACCACTTTTCTAACAGTAGTATCGAGAGTGGCAAACAACTTATTTTCGGCAAAAATTTCCGATTTGCTTATCAGATTCATAATTGTTGATTTGCCTACGTTTGTGTATCCAACTAATGCAACCCGAACCAGGTTTCCACGATTTTTTCGTTGGGTTTCCATTTGTCGGTCAATTTTTTTTAGTTGCTCCTTGCATCTAGAAATTTTGTCCCTAATAATCCGCCTGTCTGTTTCTATTTCAGTTTCACCCGGACCACGAAGTCCAATACCTCCTTGTTGGCGTTCTAAGTGTGTCCACATGCGGGTAAGCCTTGGCAAAAGATACTCGTACTGTGCTAACTCAACCTGAACCTTTGCGTGTGCTGAACGTGCTCGCTGTGCAAAAATATCGAGAATAAGGTTTGTTCTGTCAAGAATGCGGCAATTAACAATTTTTTCTATATTCCGAAGTTGTGAAGGAGAAAGTTCGTCATCAAAGATTATTAAATCAATTTCGTTTTCGGATATAAACTCTTTTATTTCATCAAGTTTACCCGTTCCTACAAATGTTTTTGGGTTGGGGGAGTCTAATTTTTGGGTAAAATGCTTAACTGTCTTTGCACCTGCTGTATAGGATAAAAATTCTAATTCATCGAGATATTCCTTAACGCGTTCTTCACTTTGTTCATTGGTAATAAGTCCAACCAATACAGCTCTTTCGATTTTTTTTGATGTGGAAAATATTGTTTTTGTCATCTGTTTTAAAAATCCAGTTTTTGTAACATTGTCCCATTTATGATTATTAATCTGATAAAAAAGCCCCGAATATAATAAATTCGGAGCTTCAACTTAAAAACTTAAATTTTAAAATGAAAAAATAATTATTGTAGAACAAATCTAACGGGTAGGTTGAAACTAACATGTACAGCCCTGCCACTTTGTTTTCCAGGCTTCCACTGAGGCATGCTTTGAACAACTCTTATTGCTTCAGCGTCTAATAAAGGGTCGACGCTTCTTAGAACTTTTATTTTACCAACCTTGCCTTTACTGTCAATAACAAAGTTGACGTAAACAACACCAGTGATACCATTCTCTTTCGCAATTTGAGGATATTTCGTGTTTGATGCAAGATATTCGTTCAATGCTTGCATTCCGCCAGGAAACTCTGGTTCTTCTTCAACCACTAAAAATATTTCAGGTTCATCTTCTATAATTTCCTCTGCTTGTACCTTTATTTCGGTTTGAGTAATCATAGTATGTTCAGTAGCCTCTGTGTCGATATTGATACTGGCAACCTCTTCTGTGTTATCAACAACGATCAATTCTTCAATTACATCTTGTTGCTGTTGCTGCTCTTCTGGTGGTGGTGGAGGTTCGGGTTCATCTTCTCTTTCTGTAGCTATCATTTCCTCTTCTAAGTCAATAGCCACAACAACACCTAAATCACCAACAGAACGCTCTTTAGTTGTCCAGTTGAAAGCAACTAGCATAAAAC
>JAAYQU010000015.1 GCA_012519055.1 Bacteroidales bacterium
AAAAATCAAAATATAACATGTAAAACATGAATAAAACTGCCATAAAAACATAATTTAACAACAAAATACGGCATGGCATAATGGTTGCAATAACAGCAATCAGAAATAAGAAATTAACAAATAACAAGTAATTAAAATTAAAGTATAGTGATATGGGAAAAATTATTGGAATTGACTTAGGGACAACAAACTCGTGTGTTTCCGTTATGGAAGGTAACGAACCTGTAATAATCCCTAACAGCGAAGGAAAACGCACAACCCCATCTGTAGTGGCTTTTATGCCAAACGGGGAGAGAAGAATTGGTGATCCTGCAAAACGTCAGGCAATCACTAATCCAGAGAAAACTATATCGTCAATAAAAAGATTCATGGGAGAATCGTTTGACAAACTTGCAGAAGAAATTAAGAGATATCCATATAAAACTGTTAAGGGCGATAACAATACCCCACGTGTTCAAATTGACGATCGTACTTACACACCACAAGAAATTAGTGCCATTATATTGCAGAAAATGAAAAAAACTGCTGAAGATTATCTTGGCACAGATGTATCAGAGGCTGTTATTACAGTTCCTGCTTACTTTAACGACTCACAAAGACAAGCTACTAAAGAGGCTGGCGAAATTGCAGGGTTAAAAGTTCGCAGAATCATTAACGAGCCTACAGCTGCTGCATTAGCGTATGGTCTTGATAAACAGACTCGTGACATTAAAGTAGCTGTTTACGACCTTGGTGGTGGAACATTCGATATTTCAATTCTCGAATTAGGTGATGGCGTATTTGAAGTTAAATCGACAAACGGCGACACACATTTAGGTGGAGATGATTTCGACCAAAGAGTCATTGACTGGTTAGCCGATGAGTTTAAAAGCGACGAAGGCATTGATTTACGTAAAGATCCAATGGCTAAGCAACGTTTAAAAGAGGCTGCCGAGAAAGCTAAAATAGAGCTATCGAGCGCAACCACAACCGAAATCAACCTGCCATACGTAACTGCAGTTGACGGTGTGCCCAAACACCTTGTTAAAACTCTGACACGAGCTAAATTTGAGCAATTAAACGATGATTTAATTCGTAAAACTATTGAGCCTTGTCGCAAAGCATTAAGCGATGCAGGTATTGATAAATCTGATATTGACGAAGTTATCTTGGTTGGAGGCTCAACACGTGTTCCTGCAATTCAAAAAATTGTTGAAGAGTTTTTCGGCAAAGCCCCTTCAAAAGGTGTTAACCCAGACGAAGTTGTGGCACTAGGTGCTGCTATTCAGGGTGGAGTTTTAACCGGAGAGGTAAAAGATGTGTTGTTGTTAGACGTTACTCCGTTGTCACTAGGTATTGAAACCCTTGGCGGAGTAATGACAAAATTGATTGAGTCAAACACTACAATTCCGACAAAAAAATCTGAAACTTTTACAACAGCTGCCGACAACCAGCCATCTGTAGAGATACACGTATTGCAAGGTGAGCGCCCAATGGCTAACGGAAACAAAACTATTGGTAGATTTATCTTAGATAATTTGCCCCCTGCACCACGCGGAATCCCTCAGATTGAAGTTACATTCGATATTGATGCAAACGGAATTTTAAACGTATCAGCTAAAGATAAAGGTACTGGTAAAACACAAAGTATCAGGATTGAAGCCTCATCAGGACTTACAGATGATGAAATCAAACGCATGAAACAAGAAGCTGAAGCAAATGCTGAAGCTGACAAGCAAGAGAAAGATCGTATTGATAAACTAAATCAAGCTGATAGTATGATCTTCCAAACCGAGAAACAGCTGAAAGAATTCGGCGATAAGATCCCCGATGCAAAACGCAAACCAATTACTGAAGCATTAGAAAAACTTAAAGAAGCACATAAAAACCAAGACTTATCGGCAATAGATAGTACAATGGCTGAGTTAAATACAGCATTCCAAGCTGCATCACAAGATATGTATAATGCTCAAAATGCACAGCAAGCTCAAGATAATGACGGAGCACAAGGTCAACCACAATCGGATCAGAAGGAAGAGGTTACTGATGTTGATTTTGAAGAAGTTAAGTAGCAATTATCAATGTGCAATGAACAATTAACAATGAGTAATTGACTATTTGTGATGTAGAGTTAACGGTCAATATGCTTAAAATCAAAATATTACATAGGCGGAGCATGCTCCGCCTTTTTCGACATTTGTATTTGTTGCAAATTTGTAACAAACGGAAATAAATAACTGACACTCAATATATATATAAATTACAAAAAAGTTAAGTTAAGGCTATCTGTAGGAATGTTTGAAATATCTCTTTACTTTTGTGTATAAATTAAACGTATAAAAAAGAAATTCTTAATGACAAAAATTAAAAAAATTGCCCTTGTTGCCCACGACAACCGTAAAGCTGATATGGTTGAATGGGTAGAGTGGAATTGGAATAAACTAATAAAATATGAACTTATTTGCACTGGAACTACCGGAAAGTTGGTGAATGAAACACTTTCAAAAAAGATGGATGATGAATCAGATGCAAAAATATCAATAACACGTCTTAAATCGGGTCCACTAGGTGGTGACCAACAACTGGGTGCTTTAATTTGTGAGGGAAGAGTTGATATGCTGATATTTTTATGGGACCCTATGACTGCACAACCACACGATGTTGATGTTAAGGCTCTATTACGACTTGCCACACTCTACAATATCCCAACAGCCGTTAATAGGTCAACTGCCGACTTTTTAATAAGCTCTATGCTTATAGATTCAAATTATAAACCCATAATAAAAGATTACGGAAGCTATATAAATAGGAAAATTGATATAAAATAAACAGATATATGCTTGAATTATTTAAAAAAAGACAGTCTCAACGTGCATATAAAGATACTCCTGTAGAGCCGGAAAAAATAGAACGGATATTAGAAGCTGCCAGACTTGCTCCTTCGGCTTGTAATGCACAACCATGGAAATTTATTGTGGTTGATGACCCAGAACTAAAGAACCAGATTGCCGATGCAACATCTGCCAAGCTGTTAGGCATGAACCACTGGACAAAACAAGCACCTGTACATATAGTAATTGTTGAAGAGAGCGCAAATATAAGTAGCAACGTGGGAAGCGTAATTAAACGTCGCCATTTCCCAATTATGGATATTGGCATAGCCGCTTCGCATATATCTCTACAAGCTGCATACGAAGGACTTGGCACATGCTTTATTGGATGGTTTAATGAAAAGAGAGTAAAAAAGTTACTAAATATTCCAACTGGAAAACGCCCTCAACTAATTATAACAATAGGTTATCCAGATTCAGAGATACGTGAAAAAATCAGAAAAGATAAAACTAAGATTGTGAGCTATAACAGCTATAAATAAACAAAAAAGCCGTGCTATTAAAACACGGCTTTTACGTATTATAAATATAACACTAACTACTGTTTTACCAAACGTACAGTCTTAACAGTTCTTCCTTCTGAAAAGAATGTCAACATATAAACCCCTGGGTTTAAATTATCAGTGTTTATGGTTACAATATCATCGTTCATAATCCCTTGACGCGTTGCACGAATTCGTCCGTGAATATCTATTATTTCAAGGTTCAAGGAACCACTACTTAAACCATCTACCTTGATATTTACAAGACTAGTAGCAGGGTTTGGATACACCATAATTTCAGATGTAAACTCAATAGCATTAATAGAAACAATTCCTAAAGGACCTTGTTGAAATCCTTGGGTAATAATAATCGTGTTGTCGCTGGAAACTAAAGTTCCAATAACAGGCTCACCAAGTGTCCAACTCATGGAGTATCCAGTCTCTGTATTGGTATGACTTGCTCCCGCAGCAGCAACTACTGAGTGTGTGATTGTCTGCGCATTTAAAAAACCGACAACAAACAACATTGATAGTAAAGTGTATAGCCTCTTCATAATATTATCTGTTTTTAGTTGATATCTTACAAAATATTTAATTAACAAATATAGGTAAACAATATTAAAATCAAACAAATTATAATTATTAAAATGTTAACAATTTGTTATTTTTATTTTAATGACTCTTTTAACAACTTCTCAAACATCTCAATTTTCTCCTCAAGTTTCTTAATAGTCTCATTTTGCTCTTTTATAGCTTCAACTAACACAGGGGTTAGTGTAGCATACTCAATGCCGTAATAAACTCTTTTTCATAAGACTAAAGTTTTAATGATTATTTGTTTTTAATAAATTTTCAGTATTTATATAATATTCCTTTTTAGCAAAATAAGGAAAAAATTCTTACAAATCTATCCGTATTTTTACGGAAAGCGTTATCCGTAATTTCCGCAACGCTAATATAAGAAACTGATTATTAACGACATACATTCAACTCACGTTGATACGCTGTGTGTTAATGATTTGTTAAGTTTTTTAATTATCTGTTAAATCGAAGATTTGGAAGATTTATCATACTAAAAAAAACAGGTAAATTGCTATGCATAATATTATCTTTTTTTGCTTAAAATTATTATTAAACTCATTAGAGCGATATGGTCTATATACAAAAAGGAGCTATCTCGAAAAACGAGACAGCTCCTATACTTATAATAATACATTAAATTATTGCTTAATAAATCTATGTATTGTTGTATTGTTAGTTTCTATTATTCTTATAAAATAAGAACCCGAATTTAGCATTCCAATATCCAAAGTGGTTGTGCTATTTTCGGTTTTTGTTGTACTGATTAATGCTCCACTAACATTGTATAGCTCAATAACAGCTTCATCACTATTACTACGTTCTATTGTCAATACTCTTTCAGCAGGATTTGGATATAGTCGAACAAAACTATTCGCAAAACCATCTATTCCAGTAATCATATTTACAGGAATCGTTAAATCAGCACCGTTTACCACAAACGAACCCTCAAAATCAGAGTATCCTGATTTTGATACAGTATAGTTATACTCCCCGTTAAACAACCAGATTGTAGCTTCACCCGAAGCATCGGTTGTCAACGTTCTGTTATTAACAAAAACATTAGCACCTTCAATAGGGGTGCCGTCACTTTCTCTTTTAACAGTGAAGTTTACATACCAGTACGGTGGAAGATAAAAAGACATCTCTGCCACTTCAGACTCACCAGATGTGTAAACTGCTTTAACTCCAGCTGTATGATAACCCCCTCCAACATTTTCAAATCTGTAGGTTGTTTCCATAATGTCTGAAGCTACTTCTTCACCGTCCAAATATACCGTATATCCGTTAAATGCTCTTGTTTGGCTTGGTGTACCATTGTAATAGTCACCAATTTCGGGTATAGAAACAACAGATATCTGATCAGAAGTAAATTCTCCGATACGTGCGTTCTCGTCAACTACTGCTCCAGGTCTTACAACGTCAAGGACTCTTTTTGTTTTTGCATCAGTAACGGTAATAGTTGTCATATCAT
>JAAYQU010000016.1 GCA_012519055.1 Bacteroidales bacterium
ACACCAACAGAATCAACCATTAATATATCGTGGTAAGTTTTTTCAACGATAATGCCTTCGGAGTTAAAGTCTTTGCTGCGACTGACAATAATCGCGGCGGCGGCATCGCCAAAGGTTGAGTGTGAAACAAAGTCGTTGTTGTTTATTAAAAAGTGCGACATCGCTTCGGTATGTGCCAAAAGAATGTGGTTAATGCGTGGGTTAGCCTTAAAGTGTTCTATCGCCCGTTTTACTCCTGTGTTGAAACCCGCACAACCACTTGTTAATGACATCACCGGAGATTGATTTTCCGCTCCAACAAAGTAGCACTTTAGTGTTGCAGCGATTCCCGGGGCATGCTCGTGATAAGAGACAGTGCTGACAATCCAACCGTCAATCTGTTCGGGGTCGATTTGTGCATCTTTTATTGCCATATCAACGGCACTGACAAGCAAATCGAGTGTTGTTGGTGCCTCTGCATGATTTTCCTTTGTGGGAGGCCACGGTGCAACGTGGTGTCGCTTGTAAAAGCCCATTTTATGTCCTACAAAATAATCGAACGGACTTACATTGGGATTGCTCTTTTTATACTCAAGATAGTTTTTGCTTTGCAAAATCAAATCTTCGTTAAATCCCTTTAACTGACCGTTCTGAGCTGCTCTGTACAAATCATTGTTTGTAACAGCGTAATCGCCTACTGCGTGACCGTAACCCGAAAATATGTAGTTTATTGACATCTATTTGGAAATTTTAAAGTTATTAGAACACAAATGACACAGATTAAACGGGTTTTTCACAGATAAAAATCTATATAAATCTGTTACATCTGTGTTCCAATTGTTCATTGTTCATTGTTTCATTGCACATTGCTAATTGCTATTAAATTTCTTCAATATCTTTTTTCTGTATCCACCCAACGCGACCATCTTCGAGACGAATTTCATACCACCCCTCAACATATGTCGTGATATTTACAGTCAAGCCCTCGTGAATGGTAAATAGTTTTGTGCCCTCGGCGTGAGGCGTACTTTGAATGGTTACAGATGGTGTCATAATTACCCCTAATGTTCTGTTTATGGCAAACTTGTGCGCCGAGTTTGCTACCACAAAAGATAATATGCTGAATATCAATGCTAAAAAAGCCACTGGAACTGACACTCTTTTTAATTTGTCGTTTAAAGAGCTGAATATAAAAAACATTGAAACTATAAACAGTACAAACAATCCTGCAGTTAAATAAGCCCACGCATTTGGCGACATCGCTGTAAACAGCGATTTATACCAACGTTTGTAAAACGGCGGTTCAATTATATCTATTTTGTCAACAATGAGTTCTTGCGCCATGCTTAAATTGTATCGCGCGTCATCGAAAGAAGGGTCGAGCTTTAGGGCGCGTTGATACCAAAGTATTGCGTTTGGAATTTGCATCTGTTTGTAATAGCAGTTGCCCAAGTTGTAATATATCTGTGACGATTCGTAACCATGCTCAACTATACGCATATAGAGGCGCGCCGAGCTGGCAAAATCGTTGTTTGTATATGCAATCCGAGCCGAGTCTAAATATGGCTGCATATTAGACTGTGCTGATAGTTGAAAGCTAAACAATATAGATGTTATTATAAAAGCTAATTTTCTCATTTTAATTATCTTAACTATTCGATATTGGTCTTGTTGATATTTGTAATCTATTGCAAAAACAGGTTTACTTAATTGCTCTCTCAAGCTGAACAAGCAAATCAACTGCCTGCGAATATACTTCCGCTGATTTTGTTTTAACAGCTGTTGGTGCATATCGTGCCATTTCACACAAATCTGCAAGTTCAGCCACTTTAGAGATTAGCTCTTCGCTTACTTCTCTTTCTCTCATCTCCTCAAACACACGTTCGCGGTTTAGACGCGACTGGTCTATCGCTAATTTATCGCCCAAGTACTGCCACAAGGCTCTCAGAACCTCATCATAGACTTGCGCATCTTTGTTGTCGCGTACAAGTTTTTTAGCTGATTTTAATCTATTACGCGATAATTTCGCAGCTCTCTTGTTTCTAACTTTTACTATATCAGACCTATCCTGAGCCTGTTTTCGCTTTAAAATCAGAAATATAACAAACAACAATAGAGGTAACAGATAGATTGTCCAAAAGAGTGGCGTGGCGAAGAAGTACGAGCCTTTGTATTTTAAATCCAAGTCGCCTGTCTGTATAAATCTGATATCTGAACCTATATCGCGCACATCTCGCCGTGCTGGACCTGTTACTATACTTTGAGAGGCATCTTGCGCCCCTTGCTCTACGGTTATCTCAAACGGTCCTGCCGACAGTTTTTTGTACGATTTGGACGATGTGTCGAAATATGAGCAGCTGAAAGCTGGAATTGTGTAAGTCCCTGCATGACGCGGAATTATAACATAATCCCACAGAATGACTCCCGTTGACCCCTGCGATGTTGTCTTAACGTTGACATCTTTTTTGGGGTCATAGACCTCAAAATCAGTGGGGAAGGTAATTTGTGGATTATCGACAAACTTAATATTTCCGGTGCCTGTCAGTTTAACTTTCAGATTTAGAGCGTCATTGGTTTTAAGCTCATTTCTACTGACTGAGGCATCAAGTCGCATTTGTCCCACGCCTCCTGTAAAGTCGGATGGACGTGGCTCCGGCAAAGGTTTAACATCAACTCTTACAACTGGGCTACTGTTAGCAACCTTGAAACGGCGGACATTTCCACCGAAAAACGATTCAAAAGGATCATTTGTCCGAACTCTTTCCGTAACAATGGCTTCAATGGTAAATGGGTCGATTTCAATGGTTCCGCTCTTCTGTGGCATTAGCTGATACTTGGCTACTAAGCCCGCCTGATATATCCTGCCATTGATATTTTCGCGTTGCAGTTGTATTTGCGTAACCGTTTCGATATCCTCCTTAAAAAAGCCTGTAAACTTGGGGAACTCAACTTTCTCAAATCCGCTTAAATTCAGGGTTGTATAGAGTTTCAGGGTTGCCACGATAGCCTCGCCCTGATAAACACTTTTTCTATCAACATGTACGCGAACAAAGAAATCGTCTTCGTTGCTTGCCAATTTTTCGCTTCTACTTGACTGTTGTCCTTGTCGTTGGGCTGGTTGCTGTTGTTGCGCCGCCCCTTTTACAACCTCGATTGTGACAGCTCGCGACTGCACTTTTTTACCCTCAAAAACCACGGTAGCAGGTTCAATTGTGTGTGTGCCTTCAGTTACAGCCTCGAGGACATATGTGTAAGTAATGGAAAATGATGAGCTCATTTTACCATTAATAAGTTGCATTTGTTGACTGCGTGACACGCCGGGTCCCGAAAGTAGCCGAAAAGCATCTGGCAACGTAAATTCGGGTGCATCAGTGCGCTCGTTAACGGTGTATGTCAACTGGAAACGTTCGCCTGTCTGCACTACGCGGGGGGCACTTGCCTGAATTTCGGTCTGCGCCTGCAACGTGGCTGTGCAACAGCAAACTGCCAAAAACGTTAGCGATATCGTGATTTTATAAAGTTTATTGATTGACATTCTTCTCAAAATAATCAGTTAAATAGTAAGTTTTATAGATACAAAATTACAATAAATCACTAACTCTACCAATCTCTTGTCGATTTAGGACGTGATTTCGATTTCTTTTGTCGGTTCAATCTTTCTTGAACATTCTGTTCTTCATTTTGCAATGCTTCAAGAATACGTGCTGCGTCTTCTTTCGAGTATTTTTCTTTATCATCTTGTTGATCTTCTTTCTCCTCAGCCTCTTGCATCTGTTGCTCTTGAGCCTGTTGTTCTTCTGCTTGTTGCTGTTGCCCCTGCTGTTGCTGTTGGTCTTGCTGATTGTCTTGATTATCCTGATTTTCGTCGTTTTGTTGCTGCTGTTGCTGGTCTTGCATTTGGTTCAACTTGCTTTGGGCTAAAGCTAAATTATATTTTGTCTCTATATCATTTGGGTTTCTTCTGAGTGCGTTCTTATACGACTCAATGCTCTCTTTAATTTTTCCTTGCATTAATTGCGAATTTCCCAAATTGTGGAAAATTTTCGCACTGATAGTATCGTGTGCAATTGTGTTTTGTATGGCTTTATACTCTCGCTCAGCCATATCGTAGGCTTTGAGCTTAAAGTTGGTGTTTGCAAGATTATATTTGGCTTCATACGATGTTGGAGCCTTTTCGATTGCTTGTCGATACATTTCGGCTGCTTTTTTCATTTTTACGGTATCAACCTGACCTGTATCGCCAATTGCCGATTTGTAATAGTCGTTTCCCGATCGTATATATTTGCGCTCTTTCTGACTATAAGCCACTTGCGTTGCTGATAATAACAATATCAGTGCAATATTTAGAATTTTACTACTTCTCATTTTTACTATATGTTAGCTTAAAAAATCTTTTTTGTATTTTAAGTGGATTAATTTTCTGCCAAAATTGTGATTTTCTTTCAGCAATTAACAATTCTAAAATCAATAATATAAAGCTAAGTGCTGCGATAAAAACAAACTGTTCTTCATATTCGGCAAATACTTTTTCCACAACTTCGCCTTTTTCAATTTTATTCAGCTCATCGAATAGATTTGAAAGCCCTACTCTTTGGTTGTTTGCACGGATATATGCGCCATTTCCTGCAGAGGCTAATTGTTGCAACATTCCCTCGTTAAGCCTTGTAATAACGGTGTTTCCTTGTCTGTCGCGATGAAAGTCGTTTGGTCTGTTTTTTATGGGAATTGGAGAACCCTCAGGCAATCCCATTCCTAAAGTAAATATTCTAATTCCTTGTTCAACAGCACTTTGAGCCAACTCAATAGCTTTATCTTCGTGGTCTTCGCCATCGGAAATAATAATTATGGCTTTGTTCCTAACATCTGAGTTTGAGAATGATACAAGTGCCCGATTTATCGCAGTAGAGATATCAGTTCCTTGATTGCTAATTAGTTCGGGTTCAACCATATCGACAAACATTCTGGCTGCTCCGTAATCGCTTGTCATGGGAAGTTGTGTAAATGCGTCGCCAGCAAAGACTATCAAGCTAATGCGGTCGTTTTCTAATTGCCCAATAAGCTGATTTATAGCACGTTTAGCCGCAGTAAGCCTGTTTGGTTTAATATCTTCAGCTAACATACTGTTTGATATGTCTAAAGCTATCACTAGCTCCAAGCCTTGTCGCTTAACTTCTTCTGTTCTTACGCCATATCTGGGTCTTGATACCAAAAAAACCAATGATATCACAGCCAATGACCAAACAATAAACTTATATACAGGTCGTAATGTTGAACGTTTTGGCATGAGTTGTTCAACTATGCTTGCCTTGCCAAGTTTTTTAATTCTTTGGTTAATGATATATCGCCATGCAATAAAGGCCGCTATCGCTATGGGGATAAGCCAAAGAAGTTTCAAATATTGCGGGTTTCCAAACTCAAACATAATGTTACTTTTTAAGGAATAGTTTTAAAAATAGTGTTTCTTAAGAGAAACTCGATCAAAATCAATCCAAGTGCTCCAACTGCAAACATAAGGTATGCCTCTTGTTTTTTGCTATACTCTTTTACTTCGATTTTAGTTTTTTCCAATTGGTCAATCTGCTCGTAAATTTTGGTTAATGTCTGTTTATTTGTTGCTCTAAAGTATTGACCATCAGTCAAATCAGATATTTGTCGCAACAAATCTTCGTCAATTTCGGTTTTCATATTTTGATATTGAATACCAAACGGCGTTTGCACAGGATAAGGTGCCTCGCCCATTGAACCTATGCCAACAGTATATGTCCTGATACCGAACGTTTTAGCTATCTCGGCGGCTGTAATTGGGTCAACCGAACCAGAATTGTTAACTCCGTCTGTCAGCAGGATAATGACCTTACTCTTAGCATCGCTATCGCGCAAACGACTGACGGATGTTCCTAATCCTGAACCTATTGCGGTTCCATCAGCGATAATTCCTGCCTTGATATCTGAAATTAAATTGATAAGAACGGCATGGTCGGTTGTCAGTGGGCATTGGGTAAAGCTCTCGCCGGCATATATTACCAAGCCTATTCTATCGTTTGGACGTCCGCTGATAAATCGTTGGGCAGTCTCTTTTGCTACCTCTAACCTATCGGGCTTGAAATCGCGGGCTAGCATACTGCCTGAAATATCTAAAGCGATTATAATATCTATCCCCTCAGTTGTCTGAGTTTCCCATGCACGCGATGATTGCGGACGCGCCATTACTACAATAAGCAACGAAAGTGCCAATATTCTAAGAAGAAACAGCACGTGACGCAGATATATGCGCCATCGGTTTGCACCAGCCTTAAATGCCTCTAAACTACTGGTTTGATAAGAAGCATACTGCTTTTTCTCCTTTAAAATGTACCACGCAATAAGTGGCAACAGAAGAAAGAATAAATAAAAATATTCCGGATTTGCGAATGTATAATTGAACATTATATTATTGTTAAAATCTTATAATTCAGTTCGTTAATTTGATTTACCACTCTCATCATTTTGAGAGTTAACCCCCTCTTGTTCTGGAACAACCTCTATTTTGGTTTTTAAAACAAAATCGTAGGCTTGCTCTAAATATTTGATATGCTCAGAAGCCAACGGTTCAAATTTTGCAAACTTTACCAAGTCGGCTGTTTCAAGGAACTCGAGCAATTTTGTTTGTAACTCTTTTTCAATCACCTTTTTAACTTTCAGTATCTGCGATATATCAGTTGTGGAGCTTTCAAGAGCCATTATCTCATATCGTAGTTCAAGGTATCGTCTCAGAATTTCAGAAAGTTTTGAATAGTAGTCTTTTATCTGCCCTCGTTGCCAATATTTCTTCTCGGAGAGCAAATCGAGTTCGCGCAACGCATAAACGTGAGCCTCCTCCTTGGGAATCTCCTCAACTATTTCAACTACTTTTCTCTTACGGTTTTTCAATAGCCAAAGAACCAAAAAGACAATAATTAAAGCTATAACTATTATTATCAAATAAGGCATATACTCATGAAAGAACTCCTTGATGGTCAGCGGAGTATCTAACGGCAATTTTATATCAGCTACTCTTGTTTCTGCGCTATCAATTTGGATTGTTTGTACCCCAAAAAAGAGTGGATTAGTATAAATTGTGTCAACTACATTAGATTTATAGCGCAGCATCACTGCAATTGGGTTAATATAATAATATCCGCTATCGAACGATGTTAATACATAACGTTTTCTGATTATTGAACGGCCGTTATCATCAATTGTGTCAAATGGTAAATCTTTAAGAATTTCAACGTTCTTGATGATTGTATCAGTGTAAACAGGAAATTGAACAAAAGCAGAGTCATAATTTTCAACATCAATTTGCAGTGTAACATGGTCGCCAATAAGAAGCAGTGTAGTATCTAAATCTGCTTTTGCCTGTGGCATACGCAGACTTGTTTGCGCATGACTTTTTACCACAAACATTGATATTAATAGTAGTAAAAATATCTTTGATATAATTCTCATATTCAACTATTTAGTTATTTATAATAGTCTATGGTATAGACTATTACATCGAACGCATTTTAAACATTTTCATTAAAGGTATTACATAATCCTCGTCTGTTCGTATATCAACAGAGTCAACACCACTTCGAGTAATTGACTTGGAAAAATATTGACTCAATTTCTCTTTCCATTGTTGATATAGCTCGCGGTTTTTGGTTCTTGAAGTATCAACCCAAAACTCTTTGTTAGTTTCGGCGTCCAACATTCTAATCAATCCTACATTTGGCAAAGCGTCTTCAAGCGGATCACTAATTCTTAGAGCAACTAAATCGTGCTTGTTGTTGGCTATCATCATGGAACGTTCGTAGCCTGTATCAATAAAATCGGATATAAGAAAGGCTGTGCAACGCTTTTTTATTGCTCCCGTGAAAAACTCCAATGCATTGTTAATATCGGTTCCTTGTTCTTCGGGTTCAAAAGTTAGTAACTCGGTGATAATCCGCAATATATGTGTACGTCCTTTTTTAGGTGGAATAAATTTTTCTATCTTATTTGTAAAGAAAATAACTCCAACTTTATCGTTATTTTGAATTGCCGAGAACGATAGCACAGCTGCGAGTTCGGTCATCAAATCACGCTTCATTATACTGTCGGAACCGAAGTTGCGCGAGCCGCTTAAATCTACAATCAACATTACGGTTAACTCTCGTTCCTCTTCAAAAACCTTTACATACGGGTGATTGAAACGAGCCGTGACGTTCCAGTCTATATCCCGAATCGGGTCGCCGTATTGATATTCGCGAACCTCGCTAAATGTCATTCCCCTACCTTTAAATGCGGAATGATATCTACCGGCAAAAACCTGTCGAGTAAGACCTCTGGTTTTAATCTCAATCTTACGGACTTTTTTTAATAAATCACTTGTTTGCAAAGTACTTAATTTAAATGTTCGTAATTTTTCTTAACTAAAAACTGAAATTAACCACTATGGCACCTCAATTGTATTTAGCACTTGATCAATAATATCCTCAGAGGTAATATTCTCTGCTTCAGCTTGATATGTAACACCTATTCTGTGTCTTAAAACATCGTGGCACACGCTTCTGATATCCTCAGGTATAACATATCCACGGCGTTTGATAAAAGCATAAGCCTTTGCCGCGCGAGCCATACTGATACTTGCACGAGGAGAGCCTCCATAAAATATCATCTCTTTTAACTCGGGCAGTTTATATTGATCTGGAAATCGTGTAGCAAACACAATATCAACAATATATTTCTCTATTTTTTCGTCTAAATAGACCTCTTTTACAACTTCACGAGCTTTAACAATCTCGTCAGCTGTAACAACTTTGTTGGCTTTTGGATACTCTTTTAATAAGTTTTGTCGCATTATCAGCTTCTCTTCTTCTATGGCAGGATAATCAACAACCGCTTTGAGCATAAAACGGTCCATTTGCGCTTCAGGTAGTGGATATGTTCCCTCTTGCTCAATTGGGTTTTGCGTTGCCAATACCAAAAAAGGATTTGGAAGCTTATGCGTTGTATCGCCGATTGTTACTTGCTTTTCCTGCATTGCTTCGAGCAAAGCACTCTGAACTTTAGCAGGCGCACGGTTAATCTCATCAGCCAAAACGAAATTTGTAAAAACAGGTCCTTTTTTTACTTCAAAGGTCTCTTTCTTTTGACTGTAAATCATTGTGCCGATAACGTCTGCAGGCAAAAGGTCGGGAGTAAATTGAATGCGGTTAAAACCGGCATCAACCGTTTGAGCTAATGTGCTAATTGCCAATGTTTTTGCTAATCCGGGCACGCCTTCGAGTAAAATATGTCCATCGGACAACAAGCCTATTAAAAGGCTCTCAACTAATTTTTTTTGCCCTACGATTACCTTATTCATTTCCAGAATAATAAGCTCAGTAAATGCGCTCTCTAATTTTATACGCTCATTTAGTTCACGAATATCAACTGTCGAATTCATATTTATAAAAGTTAAGTTTAAATTTGCATTTTAAGAAACATCTACAAAGGTAACGTCCTTTATTGATGTTTGGTTTGATTTGAGTGTAAACTTTAACTGAATTTTAACTGAAATGCGATATTTTATAAAAATTGCTTTCTGCGGAACTAACTATTTCGGGTGGCAAAAACAGCTAGATGCAGTGACTGTACAGGAGGTTCTTAGTGAACGGATATCGAAACTGTTACGCTCTGAAACCGATATTGTGGGCGCCGGCAGAACGGACACGGGTGTACACGCATTGGTGTATTACGCTCATTTCGACACTGTTGAAAAAATCGAGGATTGTGAAAATATGGTTTACAGACTAAACAAAATGTTGCCAAACGATATTGTTGTTTATGATATTTTTAGTGTCGATAGCAATGCGCACGCCCGATACGATGCGATTTCGAGAACTTATCACTACTACATTGATACGCAAAAAAATCCGTTTACCGAGAAATTTATGAGCTATCGCTATCAGCCAACCGATTTTGATTTGATGAACGAGGCTGCAATGTATCTGCTACAGGTCTCAGATTTTAGCAGTTTTTGTAAAACGGGAAGTGATAATAAAACCACTATCTGTAAGGTTACCGAAGCGCAATGGCATCAAATAAACAGCTCGCAATACTTTTTTAGAATTACCGCCGACCGCTTTTTAAGGAATATGGTCAGGGCGATTGTAGGGACACTGTTTGACGTTGGAGAGAAGAAAATCAGTTTGGACGAGTTCTATTCAATTATAAATAAGCGCGATAGATGCGAAGCGGGGGAATCTGTTGAGGCTAAGGGGTTGTTTTTGGCAGATGTTAGGTATCCGTTTATTAAGGGAAAAGACGGTATATCAATTAATCACGAACCCTTAATTTTTATATAAAAATATTGCCAAATAGTTGTATATTTGAAAGCTGATTATTAAACTGTTAACTATTATTTCGTGAATAAAAACTCATTTAACCCACACGATACAGGAATAAAAAATGGAAACTATTTCGGTTTCCCCAATAATCCTGATTCTTGCGATGTCCTGCTAATAAGCGTTCCGTGGGACGTTACTGTCTCATACAGACATGGGACATCACTCGGTCCAGAGTCAATAATTGAAGCATCTGTACAGTTAGATTTCTTCGATTACGAGATTAAAAATGCTTGGGAAACATCAATTGCTTCACTGCCAATTAGCAATGAAATAAAAAAGCAAAACTCTGAACTTAGAAAGCTTGCAGAAGAGATAATCCAAAAATTGGAACTTGGAGAGCCTTTAGACGAAAAACTAATTAATAATCAGAAGCATATAAACGCTCAATGCGCAAAGCTAAACCGCTCAATAAAAGATATTTGCTCCGCTCACTTATCCGACAATAAACATATTGGAATTGTAGGTGGCGACCACAGTGTTCCGTTAGGTTTGATTGAAGCTCTTTGCGAAAAACACGATAGCTTTGGAATACTACATATTGACGCTCACGCCGATTTAAGAGATAGTTACGAGGGGTTTGAATTTTCTCACGCCTCAATTATGTTTAACGTATTGAAACATAAGAATATATCTAAACTCGTACAGGTTGCTATTCGTGATGTCTCTGCACCAGAGGTTCTCCTATCTGAAACTGATAAAAGAATTTCTGTTTTTTCAGACTACCATTTGAAAGAGGCTGAATACAACGGAAAAACATGGAACCAACAGTGTTTAGAGATTGTTGAACAACTGCCCGAAAAGGTCTATATCAGTTTCGATATTGACGGACTTACGCCCGACCTATGCCCAAACACAGGAACTCCCGTTCCCGGCGGATTGGATTTCAACAAAGTTATACACCTACTGCATGTTTTACACCGCAGTGGTAAAACTATTGTTGGATTCGATTTGTGCGAAGTAGCCCCCGGCAAGGATAACGATTGGGATGCGAACGTTGGGACGAGGGTTTTATATAAACTTTGCCAGATATCAATTAACAATGAACAATTACGAATTACGAATACGGTTAGCTGAGCGGAGCGTTATAACTTTCCATATCACTTTTTCTTCAAATAGGAGCACTTTTTAATTCCTGTTTTATGAAAAAAGTATTTGAAAGAAACTCCAATTACTCCCAACCCATATTTTATACTACGACTAAGATTAATTGATGAGGCTTCCTTAAAGTATTTTGTAGGGCAAGTTATTTCAGCTATTTCAAACCCTGCATTGAAAACTTGTGCTATCATTTGGTTGTCGAAAATAAAGTCATCTGACAGCTTTTCATAATCTATTGACTGTAAAACATTAGCCGAAAAAGCTCTGTAACCTGTATGATATTCTGAAAGTTTTTGATTTAGCATTATATTTTGAAACAGGGTTAACATTCTGTTAGCTATATATTTATATATTGGCATGCCTCCACGTAATGCTCCTCCACCCAATATTCGAGAACCAAAAACAACCGGGTAAGCATCATTAGCTATCAAATATGCCATTGAATGAATTAATGCAGGATCGTACTGATAATCAGGGTGAAGCATTATTACAATATCTGAATTTAGTTCTAATGCCTTATTGTAACAGGTTTTTTGATTTCCGCCGTATCCTCTGTTTTTTTCGTGTTTAATAATGTGTTTAATCCCTATTTTGTTGGCTACTTCAATCGTATTATCTTTACTGCAATCATCGACCAATACGACATTATCGACAATATCAAATGGAATTTCGTTATATGTTCTTTCGAGTGTTTGCTCTGCGTTATAAGCTGGTAAAACAACAGTAATTACTTTATTCTTTATCATAATCGGTTTTTAAAACATCTTTTCTGGTGATAAATACAAATCCGTTTTTCTCACCTATCACTTTTAAATTTGGATATTTGTTTAAATAATTTTCCACCCTATCATTTTTCGACACAAAATATACATCTTTATCAACATGCCCATTTATCAGCCAATCTTTATTACTACTTTCTAAGCTTTCACTTTTAGGTTTTAACGTGTAAAAATAGTGTGCATAGCTTTTAAATCCAAGCGTTTCGACATATACATCAGCATCTTGCATTGATTTATAGAAATCAATTGCTGCTCGTTGTGTATATCCTTCAACTTTGGTAATCACGAATATAAGCGTAAGATTGATATATAAAAATGAGGATATAGCAATAGCTAACAAACCACGTTTAATATTTATTTTAATCGTTAATAAATAATATAGCACCCCTATCAACAATACTAAACCGATAATAAATTCAAATCCCGTCCAATTAACATCTGCTTGCAAGTTGGCAACTGCAAAGACATCTTTTATTCTGCCCTTAACCAATAACCAAGGCTTAATATTATCAAAAACAGATATAAGAAACATTGGTATTGCAAAAATCAGGGCAACAAGGATAATCAAAACATTTGTCCACCATTTTACCCGGTGCTTTTTATTAACAATTTCATAAATGCTCCATGTTGCAAGATATGTGACAGGAAAATAAGCAAGCGATGAGTAGTGTAATATCTTGGTTTTTACTATGGTAAATAGAATCAAAACCGTAAACAATAGAATTATCATTACTTGACGAATATGTTTCTCGTAATCTGTTATTGATTTTGGCTTACGTAATCCCAACAAAGCAAAAATAGAGGCAGGGAAAACACCCAAAAAGACTACCACAAAATGGTATAATAAAAAGCCTCCATGTCCGGCATCCTGCGTTTTAAAAAGTCTGATTTGATACTCTATAAAATCAGCCATTACATGATAGTTTCCTGTTAATATCTGTAGGATAAACCAAAAGCCACCTGTAAAAGCTAAAACACCTATGAAGAGTAATATATCTTTAATTTTGAATTTAATTTCAAATTTCCTAATAATCAACAATATAGCCCCAACCAAAGCAAAGATTAAAATTGCGACAGGACCTTTTGTAAGAGTACCTAAACCAATAAACAGACCCGACAGGATTGCCTGACGTGTTCTTCTTCCCGTATAATCCTTATCTGCGTATTTCGTTGCATGATATATACCCAGGAAAATAAACAGATTGAACCACGGGTCAATTATTCCTGATTTGAAATAGAAAAATGGCAGAAACGAGCATGCATAACTTAAGACCCAAATAATCCCAAAAGTTTTGTTTTTCATCTCTTTACCCATTCTGTAAAGGACTAATAGTGTAACAACACCGCATATTGCATTTGGGAAACGTGCTGCAAATTCATTTACACCAAATATCCACATTGATAGTGCCTGCATCCATATAAAGAGCGGAGGTTTTTCCCAAAACGGCTCGAAATTAATTTGGACTGTCAGAAAGTCGCCTGTTACCAACATCTCTCTGGCTGACTCTGCAAAATTAATTTCGTCCCAGTCAAACAGATTAACCTGACCTAAAAATAACGAAAATATAATTATACCTAATACAGAGATAATTATATAGTTTTTGTCTTTAATTTTTAAACCCAAAATTGAAAATAGTTACTTAATAAAATTCCACAAAAATAGGCATTTACGCTGTTTTGCAAAGGTAGATAAAAATCGTCGATTGAGGCTAAAAAAATTAATTTGATTTTTTCTTAATAAAACAAAATTTGATTGTTATATATAATATTAAATCATACATTTGTATTGTATTTTTATCGTTTAACACTCTTACCACATATATCTGGTACATAATCATTTGCATTTACGATTGTCGTAAAAAGAGTTTACAAAACAAGAGTGTTTAAATAGTAAAACTACAATAAAATAACTTTAAACTCATCTATGCAAATGTTTATTGGATTAACTTACGACTTAAAGTCATTATACCTGTCACAAGGTTACCTGCCGGACCAGGTTGCTGAATTTGATTCAGAGGAGACAATTTCAGCCATTGAAAACACACTAAACTTATTGGGACACAAAACCGAACGCATTGGCAATATTCATGAACTTACAATAGCATTAGCAAAAAGGAAGCGCTGGGATTTAGTATTTAACATCGCAGAGGGCATGTTTGGTCGCGGACGTGAAGCACAAATTCCTGCTCTATTGGAAGCGTTCGAAATTCCATTTACCTTCTCCGATTCATTAACGATGGCACTTACACTTGAAAAATCTGCAACAAAAAGATTTTTAAGAGATCAAGGTATTAGCACGGGAGCTTTCTGGGTAATCGATTCTATGGATGAGTTGAAGAAGCCTAATTTCAATTATCCGTTATTTGTTAAACCTGTTGCAGAGGGCAGCGGTAAGGGCATCGATGAAGCGCCTATCGTGAATAATTTTCGTGAACTAAAAGCTGACGTTGAAAAATTGCTTACAATATATGGTCAGAGAGTGCTGATTGAGGAATACTTACCTGGTAGGGAATTTACTGTTGGTATTGTGGGTACAGGGAAAAACGCCAAAGTTATCGGTAATATCGAAATTATTTTCACAGATCCAAAAAGTAACAAGATTTACAACCTTGAAACTAAAAACGATTATGAAAACAGGGTTATATACAAACCATGTTCGGGTCCTCTCTCAAAAGCCTTACACGAGCTTGCTTTAAAAACCTACCGACTACTAAACTGCCGCGATGCTGGACGAGTTGATATTAAACTTAATAAAGTTGGAGTTCCAACATTTTTAGAAATCAATCCATTAGCAGGAATTAATCCCATACACAGCGATTTGCCAATACTATCAAGAATGAATGGACTTGACTATACAGAACTAATCAGGCTAATAATAGCATCGGCTTCGGAAAGAGTTGTAAATAATAAACATGTGTTGTTTGATTACTATTCTACTATCGGAAAATCAGTCAAAAATCGCAACACACAAAAATGAAAATAGCAATTTTATATAACAAAGTCAGCGAAAATGCCGCCGATGATGAGAGTGATGTTTTAGATCAGGTTGAGTTAGTTGAAAATAATCTTATAAAACTTGGACACACAGTTAAGCATATACAGATAACTTTGGATATGCAAAGCACTAAAAATGAACTTATTGACGGAGATTACGATGCTGTTTTTAATCTTGCTGAAAGTATTGACAATCACGGAGAGTTAATCACTTTTGGACCTGCATTAGTTGATGTCCTAAAAATTCCATATTCAGGCTCATCTTATGAAGCGATATTTTTGACGACCAATAAGCCTGTAACAAAAATTCTGTTAGAACATAGCAGTATTCTTACGCCTCAGACAATTTCACCTCAGAATATCAACGCAATAGATATAAATAAAAGATATATAATAAAGCCTATCTGGGAAGATGGCTCGCTGTTTCTTGACGAGGATTGCGTTGTGTATGGCAAAGAACTGATTGATAGAATAATAGATATTGATTTCAGATACTTTTTTGTGGAACAATATATTGACGGGAGAGAGTTCAATATCAGCATATTAGCACAGTTGTCTAAAGAGCCACAAGTGCTAAAACCTGCTGAAATTGTTTTTAAAAATTATTCTGGCGATAAACCGAAAATTGTTGGATACTCAGCAAAGTGGGCGGAAGAGAGTTTTGAATACAAAAACACGGTTAGAGAGTTCCCTTCTATTGGCCAAACCCTTCATGATAAGCTAAATAAAGTTTGTACAGACTGTTGGAAACTGTTTAAACTTAAGGGTTATGCTCGTGTTGACATTCGCTTAGACGAGCACGAAAACCCTTATGTTCTTGAGATTAACGCAAACCCCTGCATAAGCCCCGACAGTGGCTTTGTGGCTGCATTAAAAGAGAGTGGAATTACAGAAACAGAGGCTATTGAACGGATAATTAATGATTTGAATAACTAAAACTAACGTAAGTCATTGTAACAACATGGATATCAGCAATATAAAACTACGCACAAATATCAATAAAGAAGATCTTATCACATTACCAGAAATAACTAAGCTAAGTGAATACTTTTACGATGAAGAGGTTGAAATTGTTGAAGAAATTGCAAATGAAACATATAACAACCCAATATGTGGGTATTTATGGGTAATTGCCGAAGTTGACAATAAAACTGTTGGATTTGCAACATACGGCAAAGTTCCAGGCTCATTCCATTCTTGGGATTTATATTGGATAGTAACTGGTAAATCGCTTAAAGGGTGCGGTATTGGTAAAAAAATTTTAAATTTTGTTGAGTCTGAAGTGGTAAAAAACAGTGGGAAATTACTAATTGCCGAAACCAGCGGAAGGGAGTTATATTACGATACTCGAGCATTTTATATTGCATGCGGATATATGTTAGAAGCTGTTATTAAAGAGTTTTACGGTCCGTCTGATGACAAAATGTTTTATGTGAAAAGGTTTTAAAACTATTACCGCATATTTAACAAAAAAGGAACGGCAGGCTCCTAAAAAGGTACACCCACCGCACAACAAAAGTACAATACTTTTTATTAAAAACCAAACAAAGTAAATTAGTTTCAAATTAAGGCCATATCAATTTATGTATTAAACAAGACTATTTCTTATCTCTCTTCTCGATTAATTTCTCAATACTCAACATCTCATCGCGATAGCGCGCTGCATTCAAAAAATCTAAATCTTTTGCTGCTTGCTCCATATTTTTCTTGGCTGCTTTCATTAGTGACTCTAAATCTTTTTGAGACATATATTTAAAAATCTCTTCGGCAACTGATTTAGATTCGGTATCGTGTGGCTTATACACTTTTGGTTTGTTAGCTGGCAATATTTCTGTCAATACCTCCGACTGTTTTTTTACAATCTGTTTGGGAGTGATATTGTGCTTTTTATTAAACTCTATCTGTTTTGACCTTCGGCGATTGGTCTCATCAATAGTGAGCTGCATTGAGTTGGTTATTTTGTCGGCGTACATTATAACTTTACCGTTTAAATTTCTAGCTGCTCTTCCTGCTGTCTGTGTTAAAGAGCGTTCTGAACGTAAAAATCCTTCTTTATCTGCATCTAATATTGCAACCAAGCTCACTTCGGGTAAATCAAGCCCTTCTCGCAGAAGGTTTACTCCTACCAAGACATCAATTGTACCTTCACGGAGTTGCATTAGAATTTCAACACGGTCGAGCGTTTCTACCTCTGAGTGAATATATTTTGAGTTAACATTTAACTTTTCGAGATATTTATGTAGCTCCTCAGCCATTCTTTTGGTAAGTGTAGTAACTAAAACTCTCTCTTTTTTATCAACACAAAGCCTAATCTCTTTTAACAAATCGTCAACCTGATTTAGTGCTGGTCTAACCTCAATAACTGGGTCTAACAAGCCTGTCGGTCTCACAACTTGCTCAACTACAACGCCTTCTGAGCGTTCTAATTCATATTCAGCTGGTGTGGCACTGACATATATTACGTTATTGGTAAGCGACTCGAACTCCTCAAATTTTAAAGGTCTGTTATCGATCGCGGCTGGTAGCCTAAATCCATATTCAACCAATGTTGTCTTACGACTGTTGTCGCCACCATGCATTGCCCTAATCTGAGGCAAGGTAACATGCGACTCATCAATAACAGTTAAAAAGTTTTTCGGGAAATAGTCCAACAGACAGAAAGGTCTGGAACCTTCGCTCCTGCCATCGAAATATCGAGAGTAATTCTCTATGCCTGAGCAGTATCCTAGTTCGCGTATCATTTCTAAGTCGAAAGTAACTCTATCTTGAAGTCTTTTTGCTTCAAGATGTTTTGATTGTTTCTTAAAATACTCAACACGTATATCCAAGTCCTTTTCAATCAGCCTTATAGCTCTATCAATTCTATCTTTCGTGGTTACAAAAATATTTGCGGGGAATATTGTCAATTCCGAGCGTTTTTCGATTGTGGTTCCGTCTATTGGATTAAAGGTTGCAATATCATCAATCTCGTCTCCCCAAAATGATACTCTTATCGCAAATTCTCCATACGCCACCCATATTTCTACTGTATCGCCACGAACACGAAACTTCCCACGAGCAAATATGTTTTCGTCACGGCTATAAAGCGACTCAACCAATTTTCGTAAAAACAAGTTTTGCGCAATTGTTTGACCTTTTTTAATGGTTATTGTGTTCTCGTAGAAATCATCGGGGTTACCAATACCATAAAGACATGACACAGAGCTAACTACAATAACATCGTTGCGTCCGCTTAACAGAGCTGATGTTGCCCTAAGTCTTAATTTCTCAATTTCGTCGTTTATACTTAGGTCTTTTTCAATATATGTGTCACTAACAGGCAGATAGGCTTCTGGCTGGTAATAATCGTAATAAGAGACAAAATATTCAACTTGATTTTCGGGGAAAAACTCTTTAAACTCTGCGTACAGTTGTGCAGCCAAAGTCTTGTTGTGGCTAAGCACCAAAGTTGGAAGTTGCACTTTTTCGATAACATTTGCTATTGTAAATGTTTTTCCCGATCCAGTAACACCAAGAAGAGTCTGAAACCTATTTCCATCAATTATATTTTGAGCTAACTGCTGAATGGCTTCCGGTTGATCGCCCGCTGGGCTATAGTCAGATACAACCTTGAATTTCATCTCTTTAGATAAAAGTATATCGGAAAGTGATCGCTGTAGCCGTTATAATATTTTTCTCCGCTATATGTTCTTGAAGGGGCAAGTTCTCCCTTTTTTGTTTCGTAGCAAATCCATTCGGGCGAGAAAATAAAGCCTTTTCCGTCAGTTCGTAATCCTCTCTTTTTATTTACCAATGATTTAGATATCACGATATTATCAAGCATACTAAACTCGCTTCTAAAGAAATATGTTCCCTTGTTCTCTTCGTACAACGGATACATTATGTTTATTAGTTCCACATTCGCGTCTATTGTTTTGGCTCCTAACACATGATAAACAGCTGTATCGCCCGGAGTGTCGTTGAAATCGCCCATAATAATAAGTTGTGACTTTGAATTTCTTGCTAAAAGCGAATCTACATAATAGCGCAAAGTTTCTGCAGCAATAATTCTTGTGCGTTCAGTTTTTTCTGCTCCACCCACGCGGCTTTTCCAATGATTAACAAACAGATACAAAGTGTCTTTCGCCACAAGACCTTTTACATACAAAATATCACGTGTTCGGTATCTCTTTAGCGTATCAGTATATACAGGTAAAGGTCTCTCTTCCATCAGTTTAAATCTGTTACTATATAGCATTGCCACATCAATTCCACGAGGGTCGGGACTGTCGAAGTGAGAAATACCATATTGATTTTTAATTAATAGTTCTTGCTTGGCTAAATCTTCAACAACCGTCCTATTTTCAACTTCTATCAACCCAACAATATCGGGCAATCTCTCCGAATCAATTGAAGCTATCACTTTTGATAGATTTAGTAGCTTGTTGTTATATTTTTCAGTATCGTACTGTTTTTTACCTTGTGGAGTAAAGTCCACATCTAATCCAGAACTTTGAATTGTATCGAACAGATTTTCAACATTATAATTAACAACCAAGAATGTTTTTGATGTTTGACACGAAACAAAAACTATAATAATTATAACGCTTGCAAAAAGGTTAATTTTGTTTTTCATTGATTTTAAAAAGTTAAAGAGAGTTTAGAAAAATATCATAAATGCTTAAAAACATTCAATATGAACATTTGTCTAAACACTTTTTTTATAGGACTTTAATTCAGAAATCATATCACCAATTGATTCGACAAAAATATTAAATAAAGGTCTTATTTCGGCTTCATTTGGAGATTCTTTAGATAACATTTCAATCTGCTTCATAACCAATCTCAAATTGTGGTTTCCCATCATTGCAAATGATGATTTTAAACTGTGCGAAACCAATGCAACATTTTTCCAATCGTTTTGGTCTAAGCCTATTTCGAGCTTTTCGCGATACTCAGGTATTTGCTCTAAGAAAGTATCTATAAAATCGCATATCAAGTTATTATCATTTCCAGTAGCCTCTCTTAAATAGCCAAAGTCGAGATGATCGTAATTTAATAGGTCAGGGTAATGTTTATCTATTAAAAAGTCTATTTTCGATATCAATTCATCTGGCTTATATGGCTTGGAAATGTAGTCATCCATTCCTTCGCTCAAACATCTCTCCTTTTCGCCTTTAATTGCAGCTGCTGTTACTGCAATAATCGGGATGGTGTTTACTGGCGAACTCATTTCGTTTCTGATATGGCATGTCGTAGAATATCCATCCATTTCTGGCATATGCAAGTCCATCAAAATGAGGTGGTAATGATTTTTTTCTAACTTTTCGATTGCCTCAACGCCCGATTCTGCATAATCAACCTGAAATCCGCTGTTTTGCAAAATGGAAACTGCAAGCAATCTATTGATACGATTATCTTCTACTAATAGAATTTTAACTTTACTTCTTATAGGATTTACAGTATCAATCTTCTCTATTTCAACCACATCAGATGCTTTATCAACTGGTGTGTACGTTATTCCGTACGTTATGGTAAACGAAAATTCCGAGCCTAAGCCTTTACGGCTTTTTACGGTCATCTGTCCGCCCTGCAACTCTACCAACTGCTTTGAAATCGTGAGACCTAAGCCTGTTCCGCCATACTTTCTTGTTGTGCTACTCGATTCTTGGCTAAATGATTGGAATATATCATCTAATTTCTCTTTGTTTATTCCAATTCCTGTGTCGATAACGCTAAATTGCAGAGAGATTGCATCTTCTACTCTGTCTATTACCCTGACTACAAGATTAACATAACCTTTTTCCGTAAATTTTATTGCGTTGCTTATCAGGTTGGTAAGTATTTGCGACAGGCGAAGCTCATCGCCAATTAATGTTGGAATATTATCAGGTATTTTATATTTCAGCTGTAAACTTTTTTCATTAGCTTTTACAATTTGCTGTGATATATTCTTTTCAATAACAGCTGACAAATCAAACGGTTTCTTTTCAAATTCAAGCTTACCCGCTTCAATTTTTGAGAAATCTAAAATATCATTAATAATTACAAGTAATGACTCTGCCGATACCATAATATTATCAAGATATCCGCGCTGAACCTGTGACATCTGCGTCTCTGACAACAAACTTCCCATGCCAAGTATTCCGTTCATGGGTGTTCTTATTTCGTGGCTCATATTGGCTAGAAAACGCTCTTTTGCTTTAACCGAACGCTCCGCTTGTTCTTTTGCATATAGTAGAGCAACATTCTGCTCCTCTATTTGCGATAACATTGTATTAAAACCTTTGTTAAGGTAACCTATTTCATCATTTCTATCATCTTGTGCCCTTATAGAGAAGTCGCGTTTTTCGGAAACCTCTTCCATAACTTTTGCAAGTTTCATAACAGGCTTTGTTATAATCTCTTGAAGTTTAATTGCTAATAAAAATGCTATTGCCAGTGATGTAAGTAAAATAATAGCAATTATATTAACAAAACTCGATATACGCTCATTATACTCCTCAAGATCGGCAAAAATAGAGACCTTGCCAATTTTCTCATCTCCTAAATAGACATTCCGCCAAACATAAAAACCTGTTTCTAATAATACAGAACTATCTTGCTCAGATAAAAATAGAGGTTTTTCATAATTTGTAATATTGTCGGTATATTTAGCTAAAGTATCTCCAGAAGCTAAACATATGCTTGCACTCCTAATATTTGGGTTTGCGGACAAAGAAAAAAGTATTTCATGCGCAGCAGCAACATCTTTAAACATAAGTGCGGCAGTACTATTGTTGCCGATAATACCCGCCATCATTTGTAAGTTATTTAATGTTTTATGTTCAAACTGTTTTCGGTCATAGGCAAAAAATATACCTCCTGCCAAAACCAAGGCTATTAGAGTAATAATAATAATTACTCCTACAACTTTTATTTTTATAGATATATTATTAAAACTCCACTTCATTGATAGCAACTATCTTAGCTAAAGACAACAGCTTGGAACTAATGATTATTTCATTGTTTTTTGCCGTTGTATTGTTTATTTCAAATCGGTTTCGGGAATATTGTGGAGTAAAGTTTATTATACCTCCAATTTGACAAAATCCATCTAAACCATCTCCAATTGTTAATATTGGTTTGTTTCTGACCGCTCTTATCAATTCAATCATCTCACCTCTAGTTATTCTCCCAACAAATAAAATATGACATTGCTGTATCTGAGAAGGTTTATTATAATATTTTACAACAAAAGCTCTATTATTTACTGTGTTGTTTCTTATGGTACGCTTGATAATATCTCCAAACATATCCATACCGTAAACTCCTATTACATACGGTGATGTACTACTTGAAAAACACGATTCTGGCCACGTAATAAATTTAACGAAATTATAAATATATCCCGCTTTTACCTCGTACTCAGTATATTGTTGAGAATAAAGATCGCTCTTTGTTGGCAGTAAAACTCCCAACATAAACAAAATGAATATTGTTTTAAGCAACTTATTCATAGCTTGTTAGCTCAAATACATTAATCTCAACACGACGTTTTAAACCAAAAACATCTTTAATATCTTTAAGTTCAATGGGCGAATAATCAATACCATGAGGTGTCACTATTGCCCTGGACTTATCAACACCTAATCCAGAAATATGTTTTAAAACTGATTTTGCTCGTCTTTCAGATAAATGCAGATTATATGATTCTGCTCCTTGGGGATCAGTATAACCGTGCAGTTCCACTCCTAATTTACTGTTATTATTCATCAAATCAGCTACTGACTTAATTACCGGATAAAACTTTGACGCAATAGCTATATCATTAAGATCAAAATAGATAGTCTCTCTGAAAACGATACGTCTGTCCGATTCTTTCGAGTTACGGAATTTTAACCCTGAGTCTCCCTCATCTGTAATCTTGGGCACTTTAATCCTCTGTTCATCAGTTTTTACGGGTGATACTGTTAATAATGTATCACTTCTGTAAATTTGCTCTGTGAGTGATTTCGAAGGATCGCCTCCCCTGTAATATGTAGGAGAGACAACAACTTCATCGTAAAGCGTGTTATGATCCAATAGTGCCAAGCTCAAACTATCTGTTTTTTCGATGGCTTCTCCAATTAAATCAAATAGTGCAGAATAATCCTTATCTGATGAATATTGATTTTGATGTTTTGTTGAAACCATTTTGTCCAAATTCTCTAATCCAATGCTATCTGTTTGACATATTATATCTCCTATCAATTGTAATAAATGATCATAGTTTTTTTGATCATCATCACTGACATCAACAATTAAACTGTCGCCCAAATATGTTTTATAAATATCGTAGAAAGTATTTCTAACTTTCAGGTTTTCACCAACTCGTTGATTTTGAATTTCAATTGACTCAAGAATAACCTCTTGATACAATTCATAAAAATATTTTTGTTCAGGGATAAAAACACTAATCAATTGTGGTAAAAACCCATCGGCTTCAATATAAATATCATAGTTTCTTCCGGGAGGGAATATCATTAAATATTTGCCCGTAAACTCATCGGGGCTATATGCATATTTTATCCTCTCCTTTGTTTCATTATCATAAACTTTAATTTTAGCTTTGTGAGGTTTGGGTGGTGTTCCTGCCTTTATTGATCCCTTAACCATTGTTAGAGGGATATTTTCTTGCAAATCTGTCGAAAATATTTTGTATCTGCTTGGATAAAAGTTTATTGCTTGTGCAAAAAATGCTTTCTGACCTTTTGCGTCAATTCTGAAATACTTGTCTTCATATACAGTATTTGCGAAATCAATACTTACGGGAGTTGTCCAAAAGCCATCCTCGTTCAAATATGAAGTGTACAAATCATATCCACCTATTGACTGGTGTCCTTCTGAAGCAAATATTAATCTTTTCCCATCAGGATGCCAGAATGGCATATCCTCATTATGAGGAGTGTTAATGGTAGGACCAAGATTAACTGGATTTGACCATGTCCCATCAGAGCCAAGCTCAGAGCTATAGAGATCTATACCTCCCACTCCACCTGGACGGCTACTACTGAAAATACATGATTGTCCATCATGACTAAACGAAATACCATATTCGCCAAAACGACTATTAATAGCATCTGGCAATCTCTCAATATTTACAATTTTCGTATCCTTAATCTGCGATGAATACAGATTGCACGATGTTTTTTCTCCCACTGACAGGTATAGTGTAAATCCATCAAAAGAAAGACCTGCCAAATCAACTTGGTTAATATCCATATTATCAGGCAGTTCTAGCTCTATTGGCTCCGTCCAAATATTACCACCATCACTTTGGGATATCATAAAACTTTTCCTCATGCTATTAATATCATTTACATCGTAAGGGTAGGAAACGCGTGTAAATATCATAGTCTGCATATCTGTAGAGATAAGAGGAGAATATTCAGAGTAGGCTTTATTAATGGTTTGCGGTAAAAGTTTTATACTTTTTTGCGTTCTATTGCCGGCTATCTTTTTAGCGTTAGCCGAGGTTTCAATCATTCTTTCGCAATATTTTACAAATCCATCATCATAGGTTGCTTTATTTAAATATGTAGAGAACTGTTTTATTGCTTTATCAAAAGCAAAAGTTTGATGATAGAGCGTTCCCAAATGCCTATGAACCTCGATAGGCACATTACGCATTTTTTGTGCTCTTTCAAAATATGGTATTGCATTAAGTTCCTGACCTTTAATCTCTAAGTAAGTTTTTCCAATCCAATAAGAGGGATTTAGGTCGTTTTTGGTTATTGAATCTGCAGAGCGAAAACAAGCAAGGGCTTGTTGATACTTTTGATTGGAATATAGACTCTGACCGGTCTGCATCAATGATTTAAAACTAGTCTGAGCGTTCACGAAAGCAACGGATACAGAGAATATAAACAGAAAAATGGTAGTTATTTTTTTCACTTAAATAATAATTTTTCGCTAAGTTAAACATTATGCAGTACTTAAAATAGCTTTGAAAAGATTATTTTTGACATACGTACAACAATTATCTACAATTACAAAACTACTGATTAATTCACTTTGTTGCAATAATCTACTGATTACTAAGCTTATTCAATATCAAATTGATTAAAAATCAGATAAAATATAATATGAATGTTTTTGACAATTGGGAAATTTGAATAAAAATACCGACCAAATAACAAAATTTACAATATAAAAGGTTAATTTTGGGGAAAAAGCAAACTAAAATTATAATAATATGTACGACAAATTTCAAAAACATCTACAAAACGAGTTAAAATCAATTGAAGAGGCAGGATTATATAAACATGAAAGAATAATTGTCTCTCCACAAGGAGCTGAAATTAAAGTCAGCACAGGTAAAGAGGTGCTTAACTTTTGCGCTAATAACTATCTTGGACTTTCCAATAATCCAAAATTGATTGAAGCAGCTAAAAAAGCGTTAGACACACACGGTTACGGAATGTCATCGGTACGTTTTATTTGTGGTACCGGCGACTTACACAAAAGCTTAGAGAAGAAAATTGCTGATTTTTTCAAGACAGAAGACACAATTCTTTATGCAGCCTGTTTCGACGCTAACGGCGGTGCTTTTGAACCACTTTTAACCCAGGAAGATGCTATTATCAGCGACTCATTAAACCACGCTTCAATCATCGATGGTGTTAGACTCTGTAAAGCTCAACGATACAGATATAAAAACGCAGATATGGCTGACCTTGAAGCCCAGTTAAAAGAGGCTCAGGCTCAGAGATTTAGACTTATCGTTACGGACGGTGTTTTCTCAATGGACGGAAACGTAGCTCCAATGGACAAAATCCTCGAGCTTGCAAAAAAATACGATGCAATGGTAATGATTGACGAGTCTCACTCAGCCGGCGTTGTTGGAAAAACTGGACGCGGTGTTACCGAACTTTACAACTGCATGGGAAAAGCCGAAATGATAACAGGAACACTTGGAAAAGCTTTTGGAGGCGCAATTGGCGGATTTACAACTGGTAAAAAAGAGATTATTGATATGTTACGTCAACGTTCACGTCCATATCTTTTCTCAAACTCAATACCCCCACTCGTAGCGGCTGCCGGTATTGCAGCATTTGATAAGGTTACAAAAACCAACGACCTACAAGATAAGTTGCACTACAACACTGAATATTTCTATAAAAAAATGACCGAAGCAGGTTTCGATATCAAACCAACCCAATCGGCGATATGCGCGGTAATGCTCTATGATGCCAAACTTTCACAAGATTTTGCATCAATGCTTTTAGACGAGGGTATTTACGTTACCGGATTCTATTTCCCCGTTGTCCCAAAAGGAGAAGCGCGAATTAGAGTACAATTGTCGGCAGTACACACTCAAGAACATCTCGATAGAGCTATAGCTGCATTTACCAAAATTGGTAAAAAACTTAAAGTAATAAAATAGTCACAAAGTACTGAATTACAGAAAAGTAGTAAATTTACACTCAAGGCAAAAAAGATAGGATGATAGCTTTCTCCTATCTTTTTGCTTTTGTACTGTGATGTGAAGAGGTGCAAGTGGCAAGGAAAAAGGTAAAAGTAGGGAGGTGTCCTGTAATTGAGCAGATTATATTATAAGGTTAACGTAGGATTTTTTTGTCCGTAGGACAATATATGATTAACCATAGGCGCAAGCCTATGGGTGTGCTACGCACACAAATCCCACCCGTAGGGTGACACACTTGTACCTTGCTCCTTTTACCTTGCACCTTATATTACATTCTAATTTCAAACGTCTATCATCTAAAAATTTAGGGTTTAGAAATGACTGGCAAAACGTTTTTTTTATTAGCTTTGCCGTAAATAAAAACAAAGAGATGGAAAAAGCAGTAGTAATAATCCCAACCTATAACGAGAAAGAGAATATACGTGCTATTATTGAGGCAGTTATGAATTTAGATAAAGGCTATCACGTATTGGTAGTAGAAGACAACTCCCCCGATGGAACTGCACTTATAGTGAAAGAGATGATGAAAACCTATACCGATTCGTTGCATATATTGGAACGTCCGGGCAAACAGGGTTTGGGAACTGCCTATATAGCAGGATTTAAGTGGGCTATCGAAAATAAATACGAATATATTTTCGAAATGGACGCTGATTTTTCACACAACCCTGAAGATTTGGTGCGTCTACATCAAGCCATAATTGATGGTGCTGACTTGGCTATCGGCTCACGATATGTCACTGGTGTTAACGTTGTTAACTGGCCCATGGGAAGAGTCCTGATGTCGTATTATGCTTCGGCGTATGTAAGATTTATTACTGGAATGAAAGTGCGCGACACAACAGCAGGATTTAAGTGCTACCGAAGGAAAGTATTGGAAACCATTGACTTTGACAAAATAAGATTCAAGGGATACGCATTCCAAATTGAGATGAAGTTTACTGCTTGGAAGCATGGTTTCAAAATCGTAGAAGTTCCAATAATATTCACAGACCGCACTCAAGGTACATCAAAAATGAGTGGTGGCATATTTAGCGAAGCCGTTATGGGCGTTATAAAACTTAAAGTTGGAAGTTGGTTCAGAAAATACGAAAAGCCTGAATAAAATATCCTGTTCACTAAATCGTAAAACATAACAAGTTGGCAGAGACATTACTTATATCTAATGCGCTGATAATAAACGAAAATGAAAGTTTCATAGGTAATGTTTTTATCGAAAACGATATTATTATTGAGGTCAGCACACAGCCCATAAACCGTAATGCCAACAAAACGATTGATGCCACAGGGCATATACTTTTGCCCGGAGTAATTGACGACCAAGTTCATTTCCGCACTCCCGGGCTAACCCACAAAGGCGATATAGAGAGCGAATCGAAAGCAGCCGTAGCAGGTGGGGTTACATCATATATGGATATGCCAAATGTGGTTCCTCCTACCACATCAATTGAAAACCTTGAACAGAAGTACGCAATTGCAAAAGAGAAATCTTGGGCAAACTACTCGTTCTACTTTGGTGCAACGAATGACAATATTGACCAAATAAAAAATGTAGACCCCAAACTATGCTGTGGAATTAAAGTATTTATGGGTTCTTCAACCGGAAATATGTTAGTTGATGATGAAACTACACTTAATAGAATTTTCTCCGAAAGTTCGGCGCTGATTGCCGTTCATTGCGAAGATGAAGCCACAATTAAAAGAAACACACAGGAGGCAGTTGCAAAATTCGGAGACTCGATCCCAATAAGTCATCACCCTATAATTCGTAGCGATGAGGCTTGCTATAAATCAACGCTAAAGGCTGTCGAGTTAGCTAAAAAACACAATACAAGACTTCACGTATTGCACGTAAGTACCGCGAAAGAGCTTTCGTTATTCGACAACACTATTGAATTAGAACATAAGCGAATAACTGCCGAAGTTTGCGTTCATCACCTCTGGTTTACCGATGCTGACTACAACTCAAAAGGCGCGCTAATAAAATGGAATCCTGCGGTTAAATCACTTAAAGACAGAGAGGCTCTAAGAAGTGCCATAAATAGTAACTTAGTTGATATTATCGCAACAGACCACGCTCCTCACACTTTCGAGGAGAAGCAAAACCAATATTTGCAGTGTCCTTCGGGTGCACCGATGGTGCAACACTCCTTAGTTACTATGTTAGAGCTTGTTAAAAAAGGGGTATTCTCGTACAACAAAGTTGTTCAGAAAATGTGTCACGCTCCTGCAAAACTGTTCAGAATAGAGAAACGTGGCTTTATTAAGCCCGGATATTATGCTGACTTAGTGATTGTTACCCCTAACGTAAATCAACAAGTAACCAGCGAAAGCATACTCTACAAATGTGGCTGGTCGCCACTTTTGGGAGAGACATTCTCGCACAGAGTATTAACCACCATAATTAATGGAAAAATTGCTTTTGATAACGATAGCTTTATTAAACAACCTGTATCAGCGTTAACATTCGTTTGTGATTAGAACACAGATGACACAGATTTGACGGATTAACACAGATTACAGAGTTAAAAGTTGAAAGCAATACAATTAAAAACACACCTAGTTATTATGAAACGCTCAATATTAATTGCCGCAATAGCTTTAGTATTTGCTATATCAACTTCAAAAGCAGTTCCACCAACTTTCCATTCGATTTTAACAAACCAACTGCAAAAATACAACTTTCTTGGTGACTACGACTCATGCAAATATGTTTACAACGAGTTCTTAAAGAGTGATAACCCGTACTTCACCTCTGATATAGAGAGTTTAGTCGAGGTTACCATTTTTATGCAAGACACCGCAAACGCAATTGCTTTATTTAAAGAGCTTTTGATGAAAACCGAAACAGACACCACTATCTTGAGCCAAAATCCAAAACTGAGCGCATTAAGAACATACCCACAATTTCAACAGATTGAGCAAGAGTACGAAAACCTAAAACTGTATTACTATAAAAACTTCAATCTCAAGCTATCGCAACAGATTTTAGAGATGTACACTAAAGACCGATTTATTAGGATACAAGTACCGAGAGACTGCGATTGCAGACCGACAATTATGGAGAAAACAGACCGTGAAAACTTTGAAACAATTAAGAAAATTGTTGAAAAATCGGGTTTCCCTACTCTATCACAAATAGGCGATGAGGCGTGGAAAGGTCTTTATATTATATTTCTCCACATATCGGCACTTTCAGAACAACATTTTCAATATGCCGATTCTTTATTAAAGAAACAAGTTGATTTGTTTATTCTCGAGCCTTGGAGATACGCAAACATGGTTGATAGTTATCTGCACTTTAAAGACATTCCCCAAAGATATGGAACATTTACTGTTCATGATAAAAATAATTCTCCAACGCATGGCAATATTTTCGAACCAGAGAATTTAGACAGAAGACGATATGAAATAGGATTAAACTCATTCACATCATTCTCTAAAGCACTAAAACACAAAAAGTTACCCGATGGATATAAATATATTGACCCGCTGCAATATTATTTTGAAAACAAAGAGAACAAAGAGAACACAGAACACACGGATTAAACAGATTTACACAGATTGGCAATTACACATTGTTTACAGTAGTCCCAAAGATTTTAATAGATTGGTATAAAACATTATTTGAAGTTGGGCTCCCTCTCCTTTTACGTAGTTGAATCTTACACTATAAACGTTATGTTCAGCGTCTAATGTCCACATTCTAACCACATTGCCATCAATTAAAGATTGCTTTTCCTCATCACTTTCTAAGCTGCGAGAATTATCGTCTGGTCCGTATAGTTCCTCAAGTTTTTGTAGTAACAATTTAGTGTTATCGGTAGGTATCTCTTTATCCTCGCTATGTAAGATTACATTTATATGATTTGTTCCTGTAAGATTTGATTTTTCGGTAAAAACGCGAAAAACAACCGTATCAAAAATACCGAACTCTTTCTGTGGCAATACCTTTTTATAATCTATTAGAAATGTGTCCAGTATCTCTTCACTATAAACCTCCTCGTAGTCATCCTCGTAGAAGAATGTTGTCAAATCGTACTTAATTAATTCTAATATGTGTTTTGATTTCGACTGCATTTCAGATGATTTCATAGCAAACTTAATATGTAACTTAAAGCTCTCTTTTCAACAATGTAATATCGTCAAGTCTGCAAAATTATCAAATTAAACTAAATTCAATTAAAAATAAAAGTAAATTATTAAATTTAACTAAACATTATGATTTTGTATTCACTTATTGACAATTAAAGTAACAACTCCTTTTCTCCTTGCCTTACAACTACGGGTTCATCGGCTGTACAATCGACAACGGTTGAACCCTCATTATTGCCTATGCCACCATCTACAACATATGCGACTATATCTTTATAGTTATCGTGAATCAACTCAGGATCAGTAATATATTCAATAATATCGTCGTCATCATTTTTTACTGATGTAATAACCAGTGGCTCGTTCAAAGCTCTAATTATTTCAAGTGCAATATTGTTGTTTGGAATCCTCACCCCCACACTTTTTCTGCTAAACTTCAGCAGCTTGGTTAATTTATTATTTGCCTCGAGAATAAAAGTAAAAGGTCCCGGAAGATTTCTTTTCAACAGTTTGAATGTTTGTGTAGAAAGGGGTTTTGTAATTTCTGATATCTGACTAATATCGTGACACATAACTGAGAAATTAGCCTCTTTAACTTTTTTGCTTCGTATTTCGGCTAATGTTTCTATTGCTTGCACATTACTTAAACTACAAGCAATTCCGTAAACTGTGTCAGTTGGAATAATTACTAAGCCACCCGCAGCAAGAGATTCAACAATCTGATTAACTTGTCGTGGGTTTGGATTTTCCTCATATAGTTTTATTATCATAATGTTATCCGTTTAATTTTTTATAATCCGCAAGAAATTGCTGCAATCCAATATCAGTAAGAGGGTGTTTAAACAGCCCCATAATTGCATTTAATGGACATGTAACAACGTCTGCACCTGCTTCCATGCAACTGATAATATGCATTGAATGTCTTATTGATGCTGCTAAAACTTGAGTCGGGAATTCGTAATAGTTATATGTGTTAACAATTTGTCTAACAAGTTCCACCCCATCGGTACAATTATCGTCTAAGCGGCCAATAAACGGTGATACATAAGTTGCACCAGCTTTGGCTGCCAACAGTGCCTGACCAGGCGAAAAAACTAAAGTACAATTTGTCTTTATTCCTTTGTTAGAGAAATGCTTAATAGCTTTAACACCATCTTTAATCATTGGTACTTTTACAACAATGTTTTTGTGTAGTGATGCTAGTTTTTCTCCCTCATTAATTATTCCTTTATATTCGGTGCTTATTACTTCAGCACTTACGTCGCCATCAACAATATTACATATCTTAACATAATGATCAAGTATGTTTTTTTCGCCTTTAATTCCCTCTTTTGCCATTAACGAAGGATTGGTTGTAACGCCATCAAGAACTCCAAGGTCTTGAGCTTCTTTTATTTGTTCAAGGTTTGCTGTATCAATAAAAAACTTCATATCGTTATAATTTTTAGGATTTACAATTTACATTTCTAGACGAAACATTACAAAGTTAATATTTTTCAATGAAAAAACCTTAAGCTCTAAAATTCAGAAATTTATATTAATCTCACAAAATACGTATAGCTGAGCAAAAATGAGATAAATTTTTGTGCAATATGAAATAAAAGAGCTAAATTTGCAGCCAATTTTCGTATGTTCTGAAAAGATATAGCATTAAATATCTTATCTATACATAATGTCTAACATATTAAAATTAACTATTACTAATTAAAAATGAACGAAGAAAACAAAAACCTAAACGAGGCTTTAACACCCTCAAATGATTTTGACTGGGAAGCATACGCTTCCGATATGGTTGTCGATGAAACTACCAACCGTGAAGAGTTAGAAAAAATATACGACAACACAATGTCGTCTATTGCCGAAAATGAAGTAACCGATGGAGTTGTTGTAGGAATGAACAAACGTGAAGTTCTTATCAACATTGGCTACAAATCAGAAGGAGTTATAAGTATATCAGAATTTCGCTACAATCCTGATCTAAAAGTAGGTGACACAGTAGAGGTATTTGTGGAAAGCCAGGAAGATAAAAATGGTCAATTGGTTTTATCACACAGAAAAGCAAGAGCGTTAAGATCGTGGGATCGAGTTAATGAGGCTCTTGAAAAAGACGAAATTGTTAAAGGTTACATAAAATGCCGTACAAAAGGCGGTATGATTGTGGATGTATTCGGAATTGAGGCGTTTTTGCCTGGTTCACAAATTGATGTCAAACCCATTCGCGATTACGATGTGTTTGTTAACAAAACAATGGAGTTTAAGATTGTTAAAATCAATCAAGAATATAAAAACGTTGTTGTTTCACATAAAGCTCTTATTGAAGCTGAACTTGAACAACAAAAGAAAGAAATTATTGCCAAGCTTGAAAAAGGTCAAGTACTTGAAGGAACTGTTAAAAACATTACTTCATACGGAGTATTCATCGACTTGGGCGGCGTTGACGGTTTAATTCACATTACCGACCTTTCATGGGGACGTATATCACATCCTGATGAAATAGTAAAATTAGATGAAAAAATTAATGTTGTTATTCTTGACTTTGACGATGAGAAAAAACGTATAGCACTTGGCTTAAAACAACTTACACCACATCCATGGGAATCTTTAGACAAAGAACTAAAAGTTGGTGATAAAATTAATGGTAAAGTTGTTGTTTTAGCCGATTACGGTGCATTTGTTGAAATAGCTCCCGGAGTTGAAGGATTAATCCACGTTTCAGAAATGTCGTGGTCGCAACATTTGCGCAGTGCTCAAGAATTTATGAAAGTTGGCGACGAGGTAGAAGCTGTTATTTTAGCATTAGACCCAGAGGATAGAAAAATGAGTCTTGGTATCAAACAGTTAAAACCAGATCCATGGACAGATATTGAAACAAAATATGCTGTTAACTCAAGACATAAAGCAATTGTTCGAAACTTCACAAGTTTTGGTGTATTTGTAGAAATTGAAGAGGGTGTCGACGGTCTTATACATATTTCCGACCTATTATGGACGAAAAAAATTAAACATCCAGCTGAATTTACAAGTATTGGCTCGGAAATTGAAGTTATGGTATTAGAAATTGATACTGCAAACCGTCGCTTAAGTTTAGGTCACAAACAACTGGAAGAGAACCCATGGGAAGTTTTTGCAGAAATTTTTGCTGCCGACACAATTCACGAGGGTATAGTTATTGAAATCAACGAAAAAGGTGCAGTTATTGCATTACCATACGGTGTAGAAGGATTTGCAACTCCTAAACATATGGTAAAAGAGAACGGAAGCCCTGCAAAAATCGATGAAAAATTAGAGTTTAAAGTTATCGAATTTAACAAAGATGCTAAACGAATAATTGTTTCTCACAGCCGTACTTTTGAAGATTTAGCAAAAGTCGAACAAGAAACAAAACGCGAAGCAACTAAAAAAGCCTCTAAAAAACTGAAAGAAAGTATCGAAAAAACAACTTTAGGAGATATTGCAGAGTTAGCACAGTTAAAAGATGATATGCTAAATAAAGACGCAAAAAAGAAATCCGTTAAAAAAGAACCTAAAGCTGAAGAATCTGAGAAAAAAGAGACTGAAGTTAAAGAATCTAAAAAGAAAGAACCTGAAGCTAAAGATGTAGAAAAAAAAGAATCCAAAGCTAAAAAAACTGAGGTAAAAGAGGCTGAGGTTAAAGAGCCTAAAAAGAAAGAACCTGAAGCTAAAGATGCAGAAAAAAAAGAATCTAAAGCTAAAAAAACTGAGGTAAAAGAGGCTGAGGTTAAAGAGTCTAAAAAGAAAGAGCCAGAAGCTAAAGATGCAGAAAAAAAAGAATCCAAAGCTAAAAAAACTGAGGTAAAAAAATCTGAAGTTAAAGAATCTGAAAATAAAGACTCTGAAGAAAAAAAATCAGAATAAATGTAATTTAATTTGCATTAAACGAAAGGATTTGTTATTTTTATAAAAAATTAGCACTATGGAATTTAAAATAGAAAAAAAGGACAAGTTCACACTTATTCAAGTAATGGTTGATAAGCTTGACACTCACATTGCGCCATCATTAAAATCTGAACTCGTATTAATTGCTGGGAATGGTGAAAAAAATATCATACTAGATCTTAACCATTGTCGCTATTGCGATTCATCAGGTCTTAGTGCTATTTTAGTAGCCAACCGTTTATGTAAAAATGCAAATGGCGTATTTATTCTTTCAGGTTTGCAAACAGCTGTTGAGAGATTAATTACAATATCACAGTTAGACACTGTTCTCAGTATCGCTGAGAATATCGATAAAGCACAGGAGATGCTTGAGAAAGAGTTGAGCAAAGAATAATAAATGCGATTTGAGTTAACTATACTCGGGTCGGGCTCTGCTCTGCCAACAAGTCTTCGTAATACAACCGCTCAGGTATTGAATATACTTGAGCGGTTCTTTTTAATTGACTGCGGTGAAGGAAGCCAACTTCAAATCCGAAAACTTTCACTTCCATTTAGTAAAATTAACAGGGCTTTTATAAGCCATTTACACGGTGACCATTTCTACGGTTTATTTGGCTTGCTTTCTACCTATAATCTTATGGGCAGAAAGAAAACATTTTATATACACGCTCACAGCGACTTAGTGCAGATATTGGAAACAGTTTTAAAAATAGGTTCTCAAGAATTATCATATAAAATTGAAGTGATTCCATTAAGCTTTCAAAATCCAGAAACAATATTTGAAGATTCAAAAGTTAAAGTTACAAGCTTTCCTTTAAGACACTCCATACCCGTTTGTGGCTTCCTGTTTGAAGAAAAGCCTCGACCTCGAAATGTTATAAAAGAGTTTGTTGAAAGTATGCAACTTACCATTAAAGAGATGAATGAATTAAAAAGCGGATTAGATATTGTCAGAGATGGCAAGGTGTACAAAAATTCAACATTAACGAAAGATCCTCCAAGGGTTAGAAAATATGCTTTTGTAACTGACACACTAAAATGTTCAAACATCGTTGAAATAATAAAAGATGTAGATATACTATATCACGAAGCTACTTATCTGCATAAAGATTTAGACCTTGCACGTTTATCTTGTCACAGTACTGCCTTACAAGCTGCTCAAATTGCCCATGACTCTGGCGCAAAAAAATTACTATTGGGTCACTACTCTAGTCGATACACAGATCCCAAAGTTATTGAAGAGGAAGCTCAAACAGTTTTTGAAAACTCGGTTGCTACTGCCGATGGAGATGTTTATATTTTAGATAACAAATAAGCTTTGATTCTCCTGTAACAGTACTATTTTCGGATAAATGGAACGAATCTTACAGGAGCTACTACTTTAGAATTTATTTTCCCGTTAACTTTCTCAACTAAACGCAACTCTTGTGTTTGATGTTGAGGTCCAACAGGTATGATTAAACGACCATTATCTTTTAATTGTTCCAAAAGCGGAGCTGGAATAGACTCTGGCGCAGCGGTAACAATAATAGCATCATAAGGGGAATGCTCTTCCCAACCTAAATATCCATCTCCTGACTTTATGTATACGTTGCTATAATTCATAGACTCAATTACTCTTGTTGCCTGTTTTGCCAATTCGTCAACAATTTCTACTGAATAAACTTCACATCCTATTTCAGCTAAAATAGCGGCTTGATATCCTGAACCTGTTCCAATTTCTAATACTTTCATGTTTTTTTGCGGCTTAATAGACTCAGTCATAAAAGCTACAATATATGGTTGAGATATTGTTTGACCGTATCCTATGGGCAAAGGAGTGTCTTCGTATGCCAAACTTATGTATTCATCTGGAACAAATTTATGTCGTTCAACATTTCTAAAAGCATCTAAAACTAATTTATCTGATATGCCTCTATTTTGAATTTGGAATTGAACCATTTGTTCTCTCTCATTCTGTCTGTTGTCTTGACAAGCCATCGATACTGCTAATATTAAGATTAAAATGATTCTCACTTGTGTTTTTTTTAAATTTTTATAATTCTGCAAATTATCCTGACAAATAAATTATTTAACAATTATTTTGCTGCGTTAAAATTTTGTAAACAAAAAAAAGCGGCCTAAGCCGCTTTCTTTAGTGTCTGATTACCCAGACTTGTATATCTCTATTTCTTAAATTCTGATATTCGGTAAAAGCCTCTCTCCTTTCTACAAAGCTATTGAATGATACTCGCCAAAAACCATGACTTTCCATAAATACCTCTGAATTACTATAACCTTGAGATTTTAGTTGGTCAGAAAATCGATCGGCATTACTTCTAACTTTAAAGCTACCAGCTACCAAATAGTATTTTTTCTGATTTAAGAGTTTTTGTTTTGCAGCTTCCTCTTCTGCTATTCTAATACTATCTTGAATTCTCTGAGCCTCTTTTTCTTTCTCTTCTTCTGCTAAAAGCTCAAGCTCTCTCCTTTTTTCTTCCTCTATTTTCTCTTGTTCAAGTCTCTCTCTCTCAGCTTTGCCTGTCCACTCATCATAGTTTAAATAAAATAAACCACCAGCTACTCCTAAAATTACAATAATTCCAATTACGACCAATATTGTACCTGTTTTACTTTTCCCTTTTGATTTTTTGGGGGCAGCAGGTCTTTTGCCCGGTGGTGGCGGAGGTGTGCCCGGTTTAACTGTTGGTCTTGCTTGTTGAGTTGGAGGTACTGGAGCTCCTGGTTTAACTTGAGTGGTTTGAGGTGTTGGCGCAGTTTTACTCTGTGCTGTAGGAGGCACAATTGGTGGTTTTTGTTGTGCATTATCTTCAGCTTTATCAACAAGTCTTACTGGTTCATCTTGTGCCTTTTGTGGTTCCCCTGAAGTTTTAACATCTTCTTTTACCGAGGTTCCTGTTGGGCTTTCTTCACCATAAACAAATTGAATTCCTCCCCTTTCGTCTTTTACAAGGAATCCCATTGAAGCTATAGGAAACTTTTGATTAGTTTTTAATCCTGCTATAAGTTCCTTTGCAAATTCTCTAACTTTTTTGAAGGCATCGTCTTTTGAAATCTTTTCTTTTGAAGCAACGTGATTAATCAACAAACCATCGTTGTACTTTAAAAAGTCGTTAAAAGTCACCTTTCTTTTTCCTGCTTCAAGCTTAACCATAAAAGCTCCAAAATCAGGAACTATAACTCTATTATTCGTTTCTAACAGTTCGGAAATGTAATTTGCTATCATATTATTTTGGTAGTTTATTCGTTACACTGACAATTCCAACGCAATATATGTTTTTTTTTTGTTTTAAATGTTATAAGTTGAGTTTTTTTGACCAAAATACTACATATTGATGTAACAAGCATCATATTATATCATAAAGAGAGCATAGTTATTTTTTACTAGTTCTATAATTCCTGCTTCAAAATTAACACTGCTTCAGTAACAAATACAAATATTTCACACAAAATAAATATCATTTTAAGCGCTGACGAACAACCTCATACATTAATACCGATGCTGCATTTGAAACATTTAACGATTCTATTTTTCCCATTATCGGAATACGTGCAAAGCTATCGCCTATACGTAAAATATCATTAGATATTCCTGTTTCCTCTGAACCCAATACCAAAGCCAAAGGCACATTCATATCGACATCTGTATATGTTCCGTTAGCTTTCTCGGTAGCACAAATAATTTGTAAGCCAAACTGTTTCAACTCTTTAATTGTGTTAATTAGTGAAGTTGTTCTACAGATAGGCAAATGATAAAGTGCCCCTGCCGATGTCTTCGCTGCATCGGCTCCTATGCGTGCCGAGCCTTTTGTCGGAACTAGCAGGGCATGTGCACCTGCACATTCTGCTGAACGTACTATTGAACCTAAATTACGAACATCGGTAATTTGGTCTAAGATAACAATAAAAGGCGTCTTCCCCTGTTGAAATAAATTACTTACGATTGTAAATATATCATAAAACTCTACTGCTGATAAAAATGCCAAAACACCTTGATGATTCTTTTTTGTTATTCTTTCGATTTTTTCAACAGGCACATACTGCATTGGAATTTTATAATCGGAAATTGATTTGTATAAATCTTTTACCAAATCACCGCTCAAACCTGACTTCACCAATACTTTGTCTATTGATTTACCACTCTCAATAGCTTCAACTACAGCTCTTATTCCAAAAATAAACTCCTTTTGTAAATTATCCATTTTGTATCGTTTGATTCAATTTACAATAAATCTCAATGTCTTAACTTCATTATCGTAAACAACTTCTACTAAATAAATACCTTGACGCAGGTGCGGTAGTTTTACTTGTATTTCTTTGTTTGAAGTAAGATCAAAATAAACTGGTACTTCGCGACCTGCTAAATCAAAAACTCTTATGTTGTATTTGTTAACACTGTGAGAAAACAAAATATTAACAACCGATTTAGCTGGATTTGGATATAAAATCAACTGTTGTGTATTTGCTGATATGGTCTCATTATCAACAGGTAATGGATCATCACCTTCAAAAACAGCAATATCATCAATAAACAGATCATTACCATAGCCATTAACAGTTTCAAATCTAATCCAAATATTCTCAGCTTGAAGAAATTGCGATAAATCTACATTTGCATATCTCCATTTATCGGGTGTATCGGGGACAAACAGACTTGAATAATGCCAGCCACTTACCGTTGCAAGCGATTCCCCTGTTTTCATTAAGACAGTATCATTATAGTTTATCCCATCTGTTGAAACTAGAACATAAAGCGAATCTTTTCCAAAAACCGATTTTATTGCGTAAGCATATTTAAATCCAAGTTTAAGCTCACTTGCATTACCTACCATAATTGGAAAAAGTTCCATAATATCTTTCTGTAACAAATCGGTATAAAATCTAAATTTCATTGTTGCAGACTGCATACCTCCATTAAACCGAGGTACAGTATCTGAACGCCAAGTAAAAGCATTGTCTGGATTTCTTATAATTACTTTTGCTCCTCTCAAGTCAAAATCGGCATCTTCAAAGGTTTCAGTATATGGCAGAGATACAAAATATGGCTTGGTTAATGAGATTGTTGTTCTGTTGTTTATAGTATCAATATCGCTTCCTGTGGCAGTTTTTACATAAACATTTATATCATAATAAACACTTTGAGGCAACTCTGCGATTGAAAGTTTTAAATTAATATTATTCACACCTCCTACTGTCACAGTAACAGATGTATCTTTAACAAACTGTTGGTTACTAATTGAAACATCAAACTTTTCGATATTAACATCTGCCATTCCAATGTTTTCTATATTAATATTGGTAGAAATAATTGTGTCGTTTCCAATATATTCAAACAATGCTGTAGCACTTACTTGAATATCACCACCGGTGAGAGGATCGGCTGGTGTATAGGACTGCGATAAATATTGAAACGCTGCCCAAACGTTAATCATTCCACGTCCAAAAGTATTATCTTCGCCAACTTCACCCAAATCGGTACAGGTTTCGTAAAGAGCCATAAGTATCTCTGTTCCTGCAACTTCAGGAAAAGCCTCTTTTAACAATAAAACTGCTCCGGCTACGTGAGGAGCAGACATACTAGTGCCTGAAAGTGAGCCATAACCATCAAGCCCTTGAGCCGAATAAACACCTACTCCTGGGGCTACTACTTCGGGTTTTATATGCAACGGTGTACCCGGTTCTGCAGGACAATTTGTTGGTCCTCGACTGGAAAAGCTTGCTATTGGCCATGTTTGATTATTTGCATCTGCTGCGCCTACACTAAAAATATTTGTTGTACTTCGTGCAATATTTGCAGGAATACCTATAGTACCAGCCCCCGGACCGTCGTTTCCGGCGGAAAAAACCACTGCTACTCCTGCAGCTTCTAAAACGTTGAACACCAACATTTCTGGCAAATCGCAATCCTCAGCATTATATGAATTTGTTAATCCCCACGAATTAGTTATAACATCGGGAATATCATTTGTTGTTTCAGGGTTTCCATCTGGATTTAAAGCCCATTCAAAGCACTCTAATATTTCACTCATACGTCTTATTTCACTTGTTATGCTTACAATCGGGTCAGCAACCATATAGTAGGCATTATATGCCACGCCTATTGTATCCCCATTCTTTGCTGTTCTTCCTAAAACGGTGGCAATTGTGTGGGTGCCATGACTTGAGTTAGCAATATCTACCGGCGTTACATTGTTATAACTGTAAAAGCTTTCACTTAGCGGAGCATAATATCCTAAAAATCTTTTTGCAATTGATGGGTGTTGAGTATTAACGCCAGTATCAACTCCAAGGGCTTTTCTTCCACGACCTGTATATCCAAGCTCCCACATTTTACAAGCCTGTATAGCTATTATTCCCGATGTTGCACGAGATTTCAAATCAACAGTCTCTCCCTTAAATGATGGCAACAGTTTGTAATCCGCGTGATCATAGTAAACGTAACTTACATCTTTATGACTAGCTAATGTTCTTATCGTTAACTCATCTGCCCAAATAGTAATCAGGTTAGATGTTTTAAAAGGATATACTTTTTGAATTTTTGCACCTGAAGATTTTACATCTTCAATAGCTTGTAAAAAACTTTGTTGCTTTTGTTTGGTAAATTTTTCACACGACATTAAAACTTGTTTAGCCTGTTGCGATGCAGTAATTTTTTGTTGAGAATAAAGGGCTAATGCACTATCGGTGTTCCATTGTTCTGATAATCTGAAGACAGCATGAACTACCTTCCCTTTATTTTCAATCATAACACTCTCTAAACGAGGAGATATCTTATTTTGTGCGAAACTTCCTATTCCTACTAAAAGTGCTGAGATAAGGAGACAAATATATTTTACCATATTAATATTAATTAAAGTTTATACTATAATTTAAGAATACAAAGCTATTAATTTTCAGCTTCCTCGCATTCAATTTCTATCATTTCTTCTTTTGAATAACGTCTAATTTTGATGTTTAAAGCTGCAATAATAATCGACATTATAGGGCTTATGATATTAAAAAATGCGTAAGGCATGAAAGTTAAAACCGGCACACCTAAAACTACTGATTGTGTTGCTCCACAAGTATTCCAAGGAACCAAAACGGAGGTAACAGTTCCTGAATCTTCAAGTGTACGGCTGAGCAATTCGGGTTTTAATCCGCGCTTACGATACGTTTTTGCGAACATTCTTCCTGGCACTACTATTGCTAAATATTGGTCAGAAGCGGTGACATTAAAAAACAGACACGTTACAACTGTCGATGCAACAAGTGATGTGGTCGTTTTTGCATACTGAATTATTGAGTATGAAATTCTCTCTAATAATCCGCATGCTTCCATAACTCCACCAAAGACCATTGCCGAGATAATCAACCAAATGGTATTTAACATTCCGTGCATTCCTCTGGTAGTTAGTAAATTGCTAACATTTGGATCATCTGTGGGTATAGAAACATTGCCAAACATACTTTTAACAACCGCCACGTACGACTGTGAAGCATAGTTGGATGAAATATCTGCAACCTGTTTTATTATTTGTGGCTGAAATATTACTGCAAATACCCCTCCCAAAACTATAGCAATAAACAATGCGGGTAAGGGCATTGCTTTTTTTAATATCATAACAATCAGCACAACTGGAACAATAAAAAGTATTGGCGAAATATTAAATGTCGAATTTATTGCATTTAACGTCTGCTCTACACCTACTTCCGAATAGTTTTTGACTCCTGTAAATCCAATAATCAAAAATATTATTAGCGTAATTAAAATTGTTGGCGTAGTTGTTATGGACATATATCTTATGTGGGTAAACAAATCAGTTCCTGCCATTGCTGGAGCTAAGTTTGTTGTATCGGATAGTGGCGACATTTTATCACCAAAATAGGCTCCTGATATTATTGCTCCGGCAACAACGCCTTCACTAAAGCCTAACGCATTCCCTATTCCAAGTAAAGCAACTCCTATGGTTGCCACAGTTGACCATGAGCTCCCGGTCGCTAAGGAAACCAAACAACAAATAACAACCGTTGCAAATAAAAATATTAATGGGTGCAATATCTTTAGTCCATAATAAATCATAGCTGGGACAATTCCGCTTAGCATCCACGTGCCAGCCAAAGCACCAATCATAAGTAATATAAGTATTGCGGGAAGTGCAGCAGTAATGCTTTTAACAATTTGCTTTTCAATATCTGTCCATTTGTACTTTAAACTGATAGCAATTATTGCAGCAGCAGCAGCCGAAAGTAATAGTGCTATTTGATTCGAACCACTTAAAGTGTCATCTCCAAAAAAATAAACATTTAATGATAATAAAATTATTAAAATTATTATTGGAATAAATGCTACAAACAGAGAGACCTTTTTATTACCTGTCATAAATGCTAAAATTTTATTTGTTGATTTTCAGGCTTATCAAAAGCATTGTGGATATTTTGCGCAATATAGTGCTTTTCTTTCCGAAAATATCTTTTGGCAAAACAAATTCAAACGAAAAAAAAGGCGACTCAACAAACGAATCGCCTTATTTATAATAAAATACTAGTTGTTACCATGTTGTGGTAACCTTGTTTTGATATAACTTATAAGTTTTCTGTTCGCCTTTCACGTTATAATATATAAAACCGTCTACAAGTGGTGCTGTTTTGCTTGAATAAGCAGCCTTTTCAAGTTCTGTCGGAAGGTCTAAAATAATAGAGTGGTCACCTTTCCCGATAAGCGTTTTACCTATATTGTCAAAAACTATCGGTGCAGCTTTTGCGTAATTAAGTACAATTCTATCCACCATAAAAGTACCATCAAATTTATTTGAAAGCGTGAAAGTTACTTTTCCTGTTAAAACCTTTGTATCGTCCGATTCGGCTGCAGAAATCATTATCGGTGCATGCATATAAACTTCAACTTTGCCCTCGTTTATATCGAAGTAAAATTCGTGTGTAACTTTACCGTATTTGAATGAATGCTCAACTTTTATCAAGTTTTTGGGGTCATCGTAACAATACTTAGCATCAAATGTTAAATTCCAACCTGTTCTCGAAGGCTCAATACCATTAACAGTAGCGCATTTTGTTGGATTTGTAGCGCGTGGTTTTTTATTCGTAGTAACAACTTTTTGTCCTATTCTCAACTCGTACTCTAAGGAGCCTAAAGTACTAGAAACAGGTACAATATTTATTGACTTTATGCGAGATTTAATTCGCTCTATTCCTACTTCTGCTTTGGTTTTTCGTTGATCAACAAATCTGTCTTTCAGCTTGGTAAGTGTCGTTATATCACTCTCCATCTCTTCAACCACTGTTACATTTTCAATTCGGTTTAATATCTCTTCCAGTTGCTCAGTTAACTCTCTATCTGCTTTTTCAAAAGCCATTACCAATTTACGAAGTTCCATTTCACTGAAAGGATACAACAAATAGTAATAGAATGTTATATTATTTCCGGCTTGAACTTTCTCCCACCAATAATCTTCAGCTTTATTGAGACCAATTCCTTTTATAAAATTCATCTCAGCTGTCTGTGTCTGTGTTGTTTGTTCGAAACTTTGAAAAAAATTATTGATATTGGTGCCCATTTCTTCTTTGGTAGTCATTTCTGAAGATACTTTAACATTTTCGGCAACCGATCTCACTATGTTTTCTTTCACCTTTAGCAAAGCATTCTCTTGCGATGCTTCTAGTGTTGCTCCTGAACCTGTGACAATTACATAATCTTTTTTTATAGAATTGATCCAATTGGGTTTTTTCCTTTTGTCTTTGTCTATTGTTTTAACCTTTTGTTTTGAATCAGTTACTTTAACGACACTTGCGTTTACTTGTGCTGCTTCACACACGAAGACAAAAATCAAAAGAAAGTACAATACATTCTTCATAACTTTCAATTTAATTGCAATTATTTAAAATAAAAAAATCGGTAACCGCAAAGCGATTACCGATTTCTAAAGTTAAACTATCTTCCTTCTCGCTCTAATTTTTCCATCTCTTCGTCAAATTTTTCTTTAAACTTCATTTGGTCATATTTTAACTGAAGTTTTTGATCTTTACTTATACCATTATTTACACCATTGTAAATCGCATCTTTAGTAACTTCCAATGCAATATAAGTTTCAAATTCGCCTTTTGGATTTTTTCCTGTTTTTTCGCAAGTAATTGTTACTTCAACAAGAGTGCGTTTTGTAACATCACGCGCCATTTGTTCAAAACTTTGCTCAAACTCTTTTTTGTCACCTACGTCAATCTCATTGGTGTATTGTTCGGTTACCGATTTAACTGTAGATTCAATTAAACCTGCCATACGTGTTTTGGCATTAAAAAGAGCTTTGTCTTTCGACGTTGCCATGTTCATACTTGTTCCCATACCAGTTGCTCGGAAATTCATTGCATCTGAATAGCCTTTGTCTTGACAAGGAACAATAATTTCTTTAAACTCGCTACCACTTGCGGTAGTTGGTTTTGTCTTCTTGCAACTGTACATTCCCGTTACAGAAACTGCAAGTAACATTACTAAAAGTACATTTTTAATTTTCATATCTAATAATTTAATTTGGTTATTACCGAAAGCAAATTTGAGAATAAAATTGTTACAATGCAACTCTAAATGTGTTAATAATATGCTAAGATTTATGTTTTACAACTTTATCACATTATCATTATCAGACTAAACGATCACTCAACATACTGATATTGTTTAGGTTATCGCTTATAATAATTTTGTAAGCTTTTCTGAAAAATTTGTCGATTTATTTCATTTATACTATGAATAACTGCTGTTATTTTATCTTTTCGTGCATTTTCCTCCTCTTGCGAAAGATTTTCTGCATCATTAAAAACAACTTTTTCAACCTTATACCCATTTTCATCCAATGTCATTGCAACAGCTGCATTAAAATCTTCCATAATGATAACAGAGGGTAATTGATTTGAAGAATAGCGTGTTACAGCAGAAATAACAGCGTTTCTTATATAGTCAATGGGAACTTCTCCTAAATAATTAGAAGCAACCAAAATACGAATCAAGTCAATTTTGGCTTTATCTTTTACCCTATAGGATTTTGACAGCTCTTCGTATTGTTTGTCATTAGTTGATAAGAATAGTTTAATAAAATCTTCTGGTACTGATTGTAAATCACGTAGTTCTCCTTTTTTTTTCTTGATTTTATACTCTTTTATTGCATCTTTTTGAGTAGTAGGAACATAGTACTCCCACTTTTTTGTACGTCTATATGATTCGGTCATCGGTTTTGGTTTCCATTTAGTTATAGGGCGTTTAAGTAGCTGGGCGTCAACCTTAAGCATTCCTGTTTCTAACGCATATAACATACAGTTTACGAAATGAACATAATTTCCACCAATACTATGATGAATTGCTGACCATAGAGTAGTGTTTTTGCTTTTATTTTGCTTGTTTTGTACAGAATCTTCTATTTCCTTTTCTTTCAACTGTTCAATAAAATCCTGTCCAAAGCCTACGGGATAGTATATAACCTGATCATGATTTTGATGTGATTTTGATGTAGCATGATATAATTCTTTAATGTCAAAAACATAATTAGAATCATTTGACAATTTAAGACGAACCCCAAAGCCTTTATCCCACTGCATTTCTGTTATTTTTGGAGATACGGTGTACTGGGCGGTTGCTATACTATATACAAAAATAGCAACTAGGAACAAAGGTATTTTTCTTAACATAAAACGAAAACTTGTAAAATAATAAACTTACTGATTCAAAGGTACATCAATATTCATACAACTATAATCATTGCACTTTCAAAGATAGTATTTTATCACCACTTTTTACACATAAAAACTGTTTTTTTGCATAAATAACAGTATATCAAATGTATATATAATATAAAAATAAAAAATATAGCATTTTTATCAAAAAACAGGATTTTTATTTGGTGATATGAAAATCATTTTAATATATTTGCAATATCATTTTAATATCATTTTCAAATCAATAAATTTAATATCATGAAAAAGAAAGAAGAAAATTTTACAGGATTTAAGGCATCGGGGGTATTGATGCTCCTGATAGTTCCTATTGTACTAATAGCTATTGTCTATGGAATACGCAGCATAGCTATATCAGAAGTGATTAACGAAGGCTTAATGATTGGCTTAATTATTTTCTTAGTGTTATTGTTTTTTTTCCTTGCAATCACTTCGATAATTGGATTTGTAATTATTGAGCCTAATGAAGCTTTGGTTATGGTATTTTTTGGGAAATATAATGGTACGATAAAACAGAACGGCTTCTTTTGGGTAAATCCATTTTATGTGAAAAAGAAATTAACTCTAAGAGCTAGAAACTTAGATGCCGACCCAATTAAGGTTAACGATAAAACTGGGAACCCAATAATGATTGGAGTTGTGGTTGTTTGGAGAATTGCCGATACATACAAAGCTTCGTTCAATATTGACAACTCATCAATGGCTGTCGGAGCACCTACTACCGGTACGGTTATGAAAATAAACCAAAAAATGAAGGCTTACGAAAATTTTGTAAAAATACAAAGCGACTCAGCACTGCGCCATGTAGCAGGAATGTTTGCATATGACGCATCTAACGCATTGTCAGACAAAGAGTTAACCTTACGTTCGAGTGCCGACGAAATAAATCAAATTCTTGAAAATCAAATGGCTGAAAGGCTTGGTATTGCAGGAATTGAAATTGTCGAGGCACGTATCAGTTATTTGGCTTATGCGCCTGAAATAGCGGCTGTTATGCTACGTCGACAACAGGCTGATGCAATTATTGCCGCACGCGAAAAAATTGTAGAAGGTGCTGTTGGAATGGTTGAATTAGCATTAAAACAACTTTCCGAAAAGCATATAATAGAGCTTGACGACGACAAAAAAGCTGCCATGGTTAGTAATCTTATGGTAGTTCTATGTTCAGAGGAGTCAACCTCTCCAATAATAAACGCAGGAACTTTACATCAATAAAATAATAATTTTTCGACACCGCACGCTTTGCAAAGATAAACAAGCAAAGCGTGCTTTACTAAAATATACGAACAGAATAATTAATGTAAAATCAGAATTAAATCCATGTTAACTAACAGATAGAGAGATGTCAAAGAAAAAATCATTTGTATTGCGGATTGATCAAGAAAAGTTTAACGCCATTGAAAAGTGGGCTGCAGACGAGTTTCGCAGTGCAAACGGCCAAATAGAGTGGATTATTGACCAAGCTTTACGAAAGGCTGGTCGTTTAAAATCAGGTTCAAATAAAATCAATAATTCGCAAGAGACAGATAAAACAGAAACATAATTGATTAATAGTTAATCCCACTTACCATAAACATTCACGATTACCCAATAAAGCTTTATATTGACGGAGAAAAAACTACTTTTGTAGCTGAAATATTCTGATTGCTATTTAATGACATTAAACTATATATCAATATGTTAAAAAGAAAAGACCTGTTTTTTATTTTGGGATGTATTGTTTTTATAACGCCATTTATTATTTCAGAAACTGTTTACAATGCGTACGTTGAATACAACAAAAATCATGGAATGATAATGTCGTTCGTGAAATTTAGCATATTGGCAACTGCCGGCGAAGTTATCGGTTTGCGAATACGAACAGGCAATTATAATCAAAAAGGGTTTGGAATTATACCACGTTCAATTGTATGGGGATTTCTTGGGCTAACTATTAAAATGGCATTTGTAATATTTAGTGCAGGAACTCCAGAACTATTGAGTTATCTTGGTTTAAAGAATGCAAAAAGCGCTTTAGCAAACAATTTTACAGTTACAAAACTTTTTGTGGCTTTTATGATATCAACAACAATGAACGTTGTTTTTGCACCTATAATGATGACATTGCATAAAATAACCGATACTCATATAGTTGCGAATGGCGGCACTATTTCAGCCCTTTTTAAACCCATAAAGTTTCGCAAAATTTTCAACGAACTGAACTGGGATGTTCAATGGAATTTCGTCTTTAAAAAAACCATTCCAATCTTTTGGATCCCTGCACACACAATAACATTCTTGCTACCTAACGAATTTCAAGTATTATTTGCAGCATTGTTGGGCGTGGCATTAGGTGTTATTTTAGCTATAGCTGCACAAATGGGCAAAAAATAGTCACATAAAATGATATCTGTCAATCAATTAACATTAAGGTTTGGCGATTTTACACTCTTTGAAAACATCTCGTTTTTGATTAACGAACGAGACCGCATTGGACTTGTAGGACGCAACGGAATTGGCAAATCAACCCTGATGAAAATATTGAACAAAGAGATGAAATATGATGAGGGTAGCTTGGCTTTTCCAAATGAATGTACTGTTGGGTATCTACCTCAACATTTGGACTTTAGCGATCAATTGAACGTAATAGAGGAAACCAGTACAGCATTCCATGAAGTTAATTTACTTGAGGAACAAATAGAAAAAATTACAACAGAAGTTGCCAACAGAACCGACTATGAATCAGAAAGTTATCTTGAATTGATAAACAAGCTCGCTGAATACACCGATAGATATCATATTTTAGGTGGCGACAAGCGCACCGCTCTAATAGAACAGACACTTAAAGGATTAGGTTTTCTGTCCTCTGATTTTGAGCGACCTACAAACGAATTTTCAGGAGGTTGGCGAATGCGTATAGAGTTGGCAAAACTAATTCTTCAAAAACCCGATTTGCTGATGTTGGACGAACCTACAAATCATCTTGACATTGAGGCTATTGAGTGGTTAGAGTCATTTTTGAAAGACTATCCCGGTGCTGTGCTTATAATATCACACGACCGCAGATTTTTGGATTCGCTGACAAATCGCACTATAGAAATTGCCAACAAGCGAATTTACGATTACCCTGTTCCCTACTCCAAATATGTTGATTTGATGGAGGAGCGCATGGAGTCACAACAAGCTGCTTACGACAACCAACAAAAAAAAATAAAAGAGACTCAGGAATTTATAGACCGCTTTCGCTACAAAGCCACAAAAGCTGTGCAGGTGCAGAGTAGAATAAAATCGCTCGAGAAAATGGAAATAGTCGAGGTGGACAGTTTCGACCAAGCGACAATGAACATAAAATTCCCTCCCTCTCCACGCTCCGGCGATGTGGTTGTCGAGGCTGAAAATATTTCGGTAAGTTATGGTTCGTTGCAGGTATTAGATAATGTAGGAATTACGATTGAACGTGGCGAAAAGATTTCGTTCGTTGGAAGAAACGGCGAGGGAAAAACCACAATGGTTAAGGCTATATTAAAGGAAGTTGAGACATCAGGGGGATACCTTAAAATCGGTCACAACGTAAAGACGGGATATTTTGCCCAACATCAAAACGAACTTTTAGACCCTGAAAAGACTGTTTTTCAGACTATTGACGATATCGCAACCGGAGAAATGCGTACAAAAACACGCGATATTCTTGGAGCATTCCTCTTTTCAGGCGAAGATGTCGATAAACCTGTAAAAGTCCTGTCGGGCGGAGAAAAGGCGAGATTGGCACTATCGTGCATGTTGTTAGAGCCTATCAATTTGCTAATCTTAGACGAGCCTACACACCATTTGGATATGATTTCCAAAAACATACTGAAACAGGCTCTGCTTCAATACGATGGCACATTAATAATAGTCTCGCATGACCGCGATTTTTTAGATGGATTAACGGACAAAGTTTATGAATTTCGAAACAAAAAGGTGCACGAACATCGGGGCGGAATAGAAACTTTCTTGGAAAAACGCAGACTTGAACGATTACAAGACCTTAACACAAACGCAAAACTGCAATTATTTCAAGAACAAAAAAAGGAAAATGAAAACAGATCTGCTAACAAAATACTGTTTAACCAACAAAAAGAGTACGACAGAGAGATACGCAAAGTACAAAACCAAATTGAGAGAATTGAGAACGAAATACATACGCTTGAATATGAGTTAGAAGCATTACAAGAGGTTCTTTCAAACCCCGAAAACATAACTAACGAAGAGCCTTTTTTACAATATAGCGCCATTCAAAAAAAGTTGGAAAAACTATCTAGCACTTGGTTAGAACTCTCTGAAGAGGCCGAGAGATTGAGCATACTAAAATTAGAAGATAGAAGGCAAATGTATAAATAGATTAACAACTAATACCGTATTTCGTTTAATAATAAAATTAAATGTAAAGTTTCTGATTTATAATTTTTGATTTTGATAAATCCGAAATCTGATTTAACATCGACATCCCTCAGCGCACCACTGAAATCCAAAATTAAAAATTACACGATAATACACAACTTGGTATAACAGTTATTTATTAAATTTACCGATACCAATTAGATGAATTTATTTTGCTGATACACATATTCATAACCAACACTCAAAGAATTAATTTTTGGGTGTAATATTCAAAAGTAGTGATTACTTTTCTGTGAAAAGTCTATTTAAAAACAATAAATATTCTTGCTAATAATAAAAAGGCGTAAATTTGTAGGCTTGCATCAGAAAAAGATGACGGCATTGCGGTTTTTTTTAAATTTAAATAGGGGGAATATAATATATGACATAAAACTAACTTGAATTTGTCTGTAAAATCGGAGGTTTTATAGACATGGGGTTTAATTCTGATTTTCCGATACAGAATTGCAACAGTTTGATAACCAAACTGAGTTTCAATAATTTTACCCATAACGGAAATTGTTGTAGGAAATTCTCACAATGACGTATATAAAAACGTCATTAGAGAAAAAGTAAAAAATAATATTAATTAAAAACTATTTGAATCATGAAAAACATAATTTCAAATATTTTATTTATCACAGTAGTCTCTATAGCACTACTTTTCAACTCTTGCTCAGAAAAAGAAAGCACAAACCCGAACCAACTTGATCAAAAATATTCTAAGAATATTGAAATATTTGACAAGTCGGGAAAGAACTCAATTATTTTAAAAGTTTCTTCAGATGAAGAATCTATTGTAAGTTTTTACAGTGCTGACAACTTTGAATTGTTGATTAATCCAGAGCCATTCGTAGCAGAAGAAACAACGGAAGACACAGAAGATGACTCTGATGACGACTTTGACAACTATTCAGATAAAGATGCTATTTCAATTACCATGGGCGTAATAGAAGAACGATTTAGTGATAATGTTGTTGAATACGAGATAGTAAAGACTTATCCAATAGAAATTCAAGACATGAGAGCTAGCTTTACAAAAGAACACTACTATTCCACACGTGATGGGGTCAGAATAAAAAGAACTAGTTGGAATAGAAGAGTTTACGTTTGGACAAAATACTGTAATGCAAACTGTGGAACAGGAGATGCAGACATTGAATATGGCTGGATTAGTGCAAATTACAATGACTATAAACTCAATAATAATGAAGAAATTTCAGATGAAGTTTGCGGCTCAACTTATATGGGTATCGTTGTAAGAGCAAAAAAACACAGTGGTAAATATTCACACAACTTTTACGTACCATCTTGTAACTAATAGACTTGTGATTTTTATGCACCTTATTAATATTACTAGTAGCATTAGTAAGGTGTATATTTATCACAAGTGCAAATCATTCTACTACTTCTTTTACCTGTTTTTTTAGGATTTTGGATTAACTGCTAATAATTATCACTATGAAATTAATATCTTATTGTAAAGTTTGTTTTACTCTTCTTTTAACTCTTGTTTCTTGCAGTAGAGAAAAAGTAGAGTTAATTAATCCCAATACGCAGAGTTTGCCTTATGATATTATTATCAATGGCGGTATTCTAACGATGAATGGAAAGCAATTCGTGCAAATAACAAAACCCCTAGCGTGGATTACCGATACTGTTATGCCTGTTTCTGGTGCTGTGGTTGAACTATCAGATGGAGAGAATACTTATTTATACAAAGAGACATCTAAACCCGGCGAGTATGAAACAGTTTTGGATATTAAGGGCGAAGTTGGCAAGGTGTATACCCTAAAAGTTAGCTTTAACGGAAAGCTATATCTCGCATCAGATAGCCTAATAGAGGCAAAACCTATATCTGTTGACGAAATACCTATTGAAGAAATAGATTACGACGAAACTGGTAGGATATACACACATATGCACACCCATATTTTTGGCTTCGAGACTTCAAATATTTGGATTATAAACAAACAACACATTGATTCCTTGGGTAATCTTTTCCTACCTCAACTATGCCCCAAACGGATAATTAGATACGATTACCTACCTGTTTATACACACAAAGGTGTATTGCATCAAGGTTTATTCCCTTCTGGTTTCACAAGTATAGGAAATGCCGGCGCACCCGAAGATACAACCGAATACGCAAAACTTTCTGTATCAGACAGTTATTACAAATATTTGATTTCTATATTTAATATTACGGAGTGGTCATCAGGTCTATTTTCGACAACACTCGGCAATGCTCTAACAAATGTAAGCAACGGTGGTGCCGGATATTTTTTTGCGTCTGATGTAAAAACTATTAAGGTTCAATACAAAGACCTAACAGCTTTGAGTAAGTAAAAGATTTTGATACATAAACCATTTTTAATTCATGACAAGCGATGAACATAAGCAGAATAAATTTTTCAAAAAGCTCGCTACTTGTACTGTTTAGTCTTTTTATAAACCTGGATAGCTTTGCACAACAGCATTTTACCCTTAGTGGCTATATTAAAGACAAAAACACGGGGGAAGTGCTTATTGGAGCAGCCATTTTCGATAAAAACACCTATAAAGGCACGGTTAGCAATGCATACGGCTTTTACTCTCTATCGTTACCATCTGGCAAATACACACTTACGGTCTCCTTTATTGGATACGAAAGTGTGAGTTTTGAGGTTGACCTTGTAAAAAACATAAGCAACGACTTTTTTCTCGATAACTCTGCTATAGCCATTGAGGGGGTTACCATTACCGCCGAATCGGGTATTAAGCCTATGACAATAAATGAGTTTAGTGTCGAAAAAATCTCAATGAAAAGTGTACGCCAAGTGCCTGCCATGTTCGGCGAAGCCGATGTCGTAAAAGCTATTCAGCAGCTATCGGGTGTAAAGACGTTGGGCGATGGTTCATCGGCAATGTTCGTGCGCGGTGGCAGTAGCGACCAAAACCTTATATTGATTGACGAGGCTCCTATTTACAACCCCTCGCACCTGTTTGGGCTAATATCTGTTTTCAACCCCGATGCTATCAACCACGTCGATTTGCACAAAAGTAATATGCCGGCACAGTACGGTGGCAGGGTATCGTCAGTTATTGACTGCAAAATGAAAGAAGGGAATATGTACAAGTACGATTTTTCGGCAGGAATAAGTCCATTTTCGACCACAGTTAGCGCAAATGGTCCGATTGTCAAGGAAAAATCGAGCTTTTTTGTTTCAGGCAGAAAAGGTTTTATTGACTTGTTTTTTAAACCCGGCGGAAGGTTAGCATTAGTTCCTGCTTTTTACGATGTTAACGTGAAAGTAAATACAAAAATTGGCGACAACGACCGCCTGTTTCTATCTTTTTATAATGGTAAAGACAGACTGCAATCAGCTGAAGGATTTTTCAACAAATGGGGAAACACATCGGGAACGTTAAGATGGAACAGAAGCCTTGGTAGTAAGCTGTTTATGAACACATCGTTGATTATCAGCGATTATCAAAACTATTTGGAGTTTAAAGATGAGGGACGAAACTATAAATGGCTAACAGGATTAAGCGATATGAACCTAAAATTAGATTTAGCCTACTATATCCGTCCGGGCAATGTTATTAGGGTTGGAGCAGGTACTATTTATCATAAATTTATCCCGGGCGAAACGGCTGATTCTATGCAAAGTTTGTCAAGACTACAGGCATTTGAAAATTCAATCTATATACTTAATGATATTGAACTGCTTGACTGGCTTGGATTGAACTACGGCGTACGTTTATCGACTTTCCAAAATCACGGAAAAGCCGCTTGGTTCGACTATAATGAGCAACATCAGCCCGTTAAGACAAATACCAATCAAAAGGGAGTTTATAAAACATATATCAATCCCGAGCCACGTGTTAGCGCAAATATAAAGTTCTCGCCAAATTATTCCCTGAAACTTGCGTATGCACACAATGCACAATATATGCAGGTATTGCAAAACAATGCGCTATCGTACACATCGTTAGAGACATGGTTCCCGGCAAATACAAACATCAAACCAATAATTGTCGATGCCGTTTCAGCAGGTTGGTTTCAAAGCCTAACCGAACAATATTCATTTTCAGTTGAGCTTTATTACAAAAAATACAAAAACCAAATCGACTACATTGACCACGCACGTTTAGTCAACAATCCTTACATTGAGGGAGAAATACGAGCCGGAAACGCAAAAACCTACGGCGTGGAGCTTAATTTTGAAAAAGAGATTGGTCGCCTGACAGGAGCTATGAGCTACACCTACTGTAGAGTTATTAGAAATATTGACGGAATTAACAACGGCGAAGAGTATAGCTCGCCTTACGATATTCCACACGATTTTAGGATTCGTCTAAGCTACCAAATCAGCGAAAGTTGGGCATTTAACTCCGCTTGGATGTATATGAGTGGACGTCCCGTTACGCTTCCCGTGGGATTTTATATGTACCAAAATCATACCGTCCCGATATATACAGATAGAAATGCGAGCAGATTTCCCGACTATCACCGCTTAGATATCTCGTTTAACTACGAGCCTGCAAAGAAAAACCGCAAGGTTAACTGGGTAATGAATTTCGGTGTATTTAACCTATATGCCAAGAAAAACCCATTGGGATACGAGTTTGAAAGAAATGGAGATAATATTGAAATTTATCAGTACACGTTATTTAGACTCTTGCCAAACTTTAATATTAAAATTGAGTTCTAAATTGTTATTCCAAATGTACTATCCTGAAAAGTTATAAGTTAGAAACTTAAAAATAAATAACAGAGATATGAATACACTCAACATTAAATCAGTCTACAGCTTTGCTGCAAGATTAAGCAGTTTATTAACCATTATTTTTGCAATTGTTCTATTTACAAGTTGCGAAAACGAGAGTATCAATGAACATATCATTATTAAAAATGGCGATGGTATCAATATTACTGGCGACACAGTTACAGTACCCATTAATACTGTTCATCAAACATTAATTGATGTAGTCAGCGAAAGGTCTGCAACCTATTTAAGACAATACGACTTTGGTGAGATTGAAGAATTAGAAAATTCTAAAGATTTTAGAGTAATATCGCATGACATCAATTCTGAAAAGTCTGTTATCACAACAAGCTTTGCTGATACCTTAGTCCACGCTGGCTCTGTAGTAAAAATAACTGTAAGGATACATACGGATATGGTTAAATCTGCCTATTATAAAGTAACCCAATAAAACAGTCAACATTTAGAACACGGAACACACAGACTAAATTAGAAATCTAAATTACGAGTTATGCCATCGGCTTTGCCGCTTCGCTTGTCGAAGAATTACGAATTACGCAGTGCATTTAGTTGTAAAGTGGAGTCGAAACACCATTTGCAATAAGCTGTTGTTTAGAAAGTTACGATAATAGTACTATACGAAAACTGCTATATTAGCCCAAAAATAACTACCGCATACAAATAGAACCTTGCTATACGCGCTAATCCAAATAGTGCCAATCTATCAAAACGGTAGCCAACCATTCCTGCCACAAGGGTAGCAAGTGAGTATGGTACTGGAAACAAGGCTGCTATAACTATAAAAAATCCACCCCAACGCTTTAAGAAAAGTGCCGTTCTTTCATGCTTTTTGTGTACATAGGTACTTATTTTACGGTTTCGTACTAGCAAAACACCTATTCCATAAGAGAGCAATCCTCCAGCATAACTAATTAAACCCAAGATAGTTACAATTAGCATAGGATATTGATACTGCTGTCCCCAAATTATAAACAGATCTGGAGGAATTAAACCTAAAAACGTTTCTGAAATTGCAAAAATTACCCAAATTGCGTGATTGGGAACTTTATCTGTAAAAGCAAAAAATATCTCCTTAACGTCGGCTACAATATACTTTTGTGCAAAAAAAAAAAGAGCTACGATTAGCAAAACAATTAAAAGTAATTTTGCGATTGCTTTAAACAGAAATTTGTAAAAACCAGTACCCTTAAAATAGCGATGATACGCGGTTATCCTTAGCATTTTAAAGAGCTCTTTATTACTTTGATTTGTTTGCATTATTGTCGGTTTTTTTGAATAAAAAAGCTTATTGTTAATTATTATCTAACAGTAAATCACATTCACATTTCTCTAAAAATAGTTTTTTAACATCGGGATTCTCTAATACAGTGATAGTTAAGTGTTTTTTACTAAACAAATCGCATAGCTTTAAACTATCCTGTTCATATAATTGTTCAATTACTTTTGCAAACTGTCGTGTTAACAGGTTTTCTGGGAAAACAGAACATAAAGAGACCCAACAAAATGCCAAATTACTATCGTAATTATTATCAAAAATATATGGGTCTAATATCTGTTTGGCATAACTATAATCCTCAATATCAATAAAAAAAGATGCTATACTCAGTGCATTCTCTGGCGATTCGCCACGACTATCAAATGTTTTCTTTATCCTACTAATGGCTGCTTGCTTAAACTGTTCGCCATTTCGAACAGAGTCAGCAAGTTGAATTATTTTAATCTGAAAACTCATATTTAAAATATCAACTGCATTTTTGGTAAAAGTCTTATAATAAAGTGATTGTATTTGTTCCTGAATTTTATCGACTTCACTTCTAACTAAAGTATTACAGTCTAACACTTTAAGCACAAGAATGTTATATAAGATATACTCATTTTGAGGATTAAGTTTGTGTAATTCTTCAATTTGCTTGGTATAATTTATTATTTCTCCACCTTCGGACATTATTTTTATGTAAAGGCTGTTCATTAGCATTCCTGCAAAAGGTCGTTCGAATGGTATGTTAAGCTTCTCAATAAAATTTGCAGGATAGCGACCATCTAAAATCGATTTTATAATATATTTCTGAACTGCGAGAGCTAACGGGAGGTCTTTAGATTCAATAGCGTTGTTAAATCGCCTTACAACAAAAGCCTCCTCTTTTTCGTCGGCAATATCATTGATAACTTCTATATCAATCTGCGCATATCGATGATTTGACAAAATTGGTTCAAGCTCAATATTTAAGTTATGAGTTTTAATGTACTCCTGTGCTGCTTCAAGCGTTTCAGTAGCTAAAAAACTATAGTCGGTCGATAAAATGTCGACTTTAAACTGCTCCCAATTGGCTTTTGTTACTATTTCACTTATCAAGCCCTCTTTTTGTCGCCTCTTTAGTGCATCTACAACCGTTTCGGCACGCTTGCTTTGCAACATTTTATTCTCCTTTACATTGCCCTCTATCGATGAATACGCAGTAACCTTAACCCTTTTAACCACAGTATTAAATTCATCTAAATAGCTTAAGAGTTTGTCAATCTCGTCATCTTCATAGGAATATTCTTTCACTTTAAAAGGTATTCTAATATTACGTACAATTGTGTCAGAGACTGGATTATATGCAAAATCGGCGTTTATCGTTATCGTATCCGCCAAAAGTTGTAATTCCGATTTATAATCCCCTGAAATTTTTTCGATATAATACGGAGGAATAATAGCACAAGCAGTGCCGTTTTGTGTTAGAATAAGATTTAACTCATAGTTTCCACTTGGTAATGAAGGCATTTTCCCAAATGATATTTGCTCCAACACCGGGGGTTGACGCTTTTTTCCTTTTTTACTTGGGGTAGTACTTAGTTTTATCTCTTTCGTAAGATATCCCCTGCCCACTTCGGCGTAATCGACAATATTATATTGCGGATTTAAGAACTGTTCATACATAAAAACATCGACAACAACACCAGATTTTTCGTCACTAGCAAATGACTTAAAGTGTCTATTACTCGGAATATCAAATATTAATTCTCCGTTATCAATTTTCAAACTTTCGTAAATTTCGGGATAATAATCACTTAGCCTTTCTAATCGCTTACACTCCCTACTATCATACGGTTTTAGTTTTACACGATTTTTATATGGTTGATACGACAATTCCGAAATATGATTTACTCCCTTATTCTCAGACAGATAGCCACCTACAACTATGCAGTAAAGCAGTTGATTCCCATCATCTGACAACTCGCAAGCGACACCTGCTAATACGAAAGTTTTTTCTGATAATTGTTTGCTAATATTTGGTTTAATTAACTCTGAAACAACAATATTTGAAGCTAAGTTTTGATACGTTATGACACTGCTTCCTCTGTCAATTGTGGTGATACCACTAATCTCAAATCCAATACCCGACCCTCCATTCTTTATAAGTAAATCCCTTAAAGCTTCTTGTTGATTATAGCTTCTATTTTGTGCATTCTCTCTGTTTTTTTTAAAATTTAACAACTCTGTAGCCGCCGATTTTAAAAATTGGTTTTGCTGCAATGAGTCAAGTCTGCTTTTATTTCTAAATTCATTAAAACCACTTAGGATTAATTCTGATAACAAGCTGTCATTAAACGAATTATACACAACTATATCGTTAACGAGATTAGCTTTTAAAACATCCTGACCCTTAGTTGTAAAGGGCATGAATACAAATAGTAAAAGAACTATATGCCAATAATAATTATTAATAATTGAAGATCTGTTTAAGATATTTAGCATTTCTAAATGTTCAAATAGAGTTTACAAAATTACTTTATTTCAACCACTAATTTTAAGATGTTAAATTAAATTTTTGTTACCAATATGCTTCCAACATGTAACAAATATTTTCAAATCTGATACTTATTAACGATATTAATCAAATGTTATTACTTTTGTAAAAAAACTACCATGACAGAAGGAGTTAGAATAGATAAATGGTTGTGGGCTGTACGTATTTTTAAGACTAGATCCATTGCCATTGAAGAGATAAATAAGAATCGTGTTTTGATTAACGGTTATCCTGTAAAACCATCTAGATTAATAACAATTGGCGAAGAGTTAGAGGTAAAAAAACCTCCTATAATACGTTCCTACAAAGTACTGGGATTAATCGACAAACGCGTAGGAGCCAAATTGGCACCTCAATACGTTGAGGATATAACACCTGTTGAAGAGTTAAATAAATTAGAACTCGCAAGGTATAATAGATCAGGCGTTAGAGACAAAGGCAGCGGACGACCTACCAAAAAAGAGAGACGCGATCTGGACGTTTTTTTTAACGATAACAATTAATTTATCGATTTTATTATCTAATCCATCGCTTCATCTTCAAATACATATACCGGGATATCAAGTTTTGATGCATAAATTTCTCCTGCCTCTTGCATATCCTCATCTTCTGGACGATAATGCCAATGAATTGAAACATCATGTCCCATACGATATATTGCATCAAAATGTAACATCACATCTAACAACATTTTCGAAGATGCTGTGTTAAAATATGATATTTTAAATCTCACTTCTGTTTTAGGGTTGGGAGCCGATCCATATTGCTTAATCCATGCAATAATTGGTTCGTAGAAATGAAACGCATCTTCACACATTGATAATCCTTCAAACAAAAATTCGCCTTTTTCTTTATCTAAGACTACTTTGGGTAGATCAATTGTTGAGTCGCAAATTATTGGGTGCATAATCTCTATTATTTAATTATTTCTATTGAATTAACGGGTGTGCAAATTGAATTACATCACTTGCAGTAATATTTTTGTTGCACAATATAATCAATCTTTCGATTACATTTCTAAATTCGCGAATATTTCCTGTCCAAGGCAACTTTTGTAGTTCCACAATTGCGTCATCAGAAATTGTTACAGCTGGACACTTATACTCGCCACAAATATTTTCAATAAAGTGATTTGCCAACAAAGGGATATCTTCTTTACGTTCTATTAATGAAGGGACTTTTATTAATATTACACTTATGCGATGATATAAATCCTCACGAAAACGATTTTCTGCAATCTCCTTATTCATGTCTTTGTTTGTTGCAGCTAATATGCGGACGTCAACATCAATAAATTTATCAGAGCCAACCCGAGCAATTTTGCTTTCTTGCAAAGCTCTAAGCACTTTACTTTGAGCACTTAGACTCATGTCTCCTATTTCATCTAAAAAAAGAGTACCTCCATGTGCTTGTTCAAATTTTCCTTTCCGTTGTCTAAGAGCAGAAGTAAATGCCCCCTTTTCATGTCCAAACAACTCGCTTTCAATCAGTTCTGATGGTATTGCAGCACAGTTAACCTCAACAAAAGGACCAGAAGCTCTCATACTACCCATATGTAAATGTCTTGCCACTAGCTCCTTACCTGTTCCGTTATCGCCTGTTATTAAAACACGTGCTTCTGTTGGTGCAACCTTCTCTATAATTTCTTTAACGCGCATAATAGCGGGGCTTTCTCCTACTATTTCCCAATTTCTGGCTATCTTCCTTTTTAAAACCTTGGTTTCCTCAATTAAGGTGTTTTTATCTTGAGCATTTCGTATAGTAACCATTAAACGATTCAAATCCAATGGCTTTTCAATAAAATCATATGCACCTTTTTTAATTGCTTCAACCGCAGTATCGATGTTCCCGTGCCCACTTATCATGATAACAGGGACATCTGGATTAATTGCCATTATTTTTTCAAGCACCTCAATACCATCCATTCCCGGCATCTTAATATCACAAAGTATTGCATTGTACGTATTCTTTTCAACTAAATCTATAGCCTGCAAACCTTCTGATGCCAAATCAACTTTAAAATCCTCATATTCAAGGATCTCTTTTAAGGTGTTTCGTATGCTTTGTTCGTCGTCGATTACTAATATTTTTGCCATCACACGTTTAAATGAATATCCCAACAACTACATCTACAAATTTATGAATTATTTTTCACTATTGAGTTATAAAAACGAAATTGTTATGTTCAAAATGGGTTTATCTGTTTTTGAGATTGGTGTTGATCGATAGTTGTTGCTTCAAAAATCCCGCCCCATGTTGAAAGTGGCTTAACATTAGAAGCTATATTACTGCAACATTGCTTCAATGCCATTGGTGTAAAACACTTCGTATTCTTGTGATTTTTCTCCTACAATAAAATAAGCCTCCAACGAATCAGTACTTTCTACTATTCGGAGCGATGCTTCATATCCCAACACCATGAAAGCTGTGGCATAAGCATCAGCGGTCATACAGTCTGGTGCCCAAACTGTTACACTAAGTAAATCTTGTTGTACGGGATATCCAGTTTTGGGGTTAATCGTATGTGCGTATCGTTTGCCGTCTTTTATGTAAAATTGCCTGTAATTTCCACTGGTTGCAATTGAACCATAATTGAGGTGTAATATGGCTTGTAGTTCTCTGTCGTTATTAACAACGTGACTATCAGTTGGTTTATCGATACCTATTTTCCATCTCAGGCTGTCGGGATTGGAGCCTTTAACACGTACTTCTCCTCCTATCTCTACCATATATCGTGTAATGCCTTGTGATTCAAGAAATTGTCCTACACGATCAACGGAAAATCCTTTTGCGATTGCACTTGCATCGAGTTTAATACCACTATGTTTTTTTACAATGGAGGAGCCTGAACGACTGACTTTTTCGAAGCCTACGAAATTCATAATAGAGTCTATCGATTCTTGGGGATCCTCAAACCCTTTATCATAGCCAAATCCCCATGCATTTACCAACGGAGCTACGGTCATATCAAAAGCCCCTGACGTAGCTTCCCAAACCTCTTTACCCTTATCAAAAACTTGTATAAAAAGTGAATCTAGTATAACTGAGTCTTCGTCATTATTTAACCGCGATATTATTGAATTTGGAGAAAATGTTGACAGCGATTTATCTGTTTGATTTATAATCTGTTGTATTTCGTTTTGTAAATCATCTTTAAACAGGTAAGTTATATTATAAAACGTACCGTGAGCCATTCCTTTATTACGTTGCCACGTTTCATCAGATTGAGAACAACCTGAGAGTATAATCATCAAAACTAATACTACTATATTTTTCATATATTAAAATTGGATTTATAAATATGGTATTGCTTTTTCTAACATAATACCTCTCGAGCCTTTTACCAGTATTATGTGATTTTTAATAGGATTAGCTTCTAAGTATTTAATTAACTCATAAACATTTGTAAAATACTTACCATATTTTTTACATCTTTTGCTGAACTCATTACCAACGAAATATACATCTGTCAATCCTGCCCTTTCAATTATTTGCAATAAATACTCATGCTCAATATGGGAGTGTTCACCTAATTCGAGCATGTCACCTAATATCATTGCTTTATCACATTTATCTTTCCTAAATTTTGCAAAATCGGAAATTGCGTGTTTCATTGAAGTTGGATTAGCATTGTAACAATCGATTATTAATTTATTGTTGTCCGTTTTTACGTATTGTGATCTGTTGTTTTGAGGCACATAATTCTCAATAGCCTCCTTGATATAAATATCTTCAATTCCAAAAAAATCGCCAACGCAAATTGCTGCCAAAATATTTTCAAAATTGTATGAACCTACTAAATTAGATTTGATATACTTGTTACTATCTGTCCATATTTTATCACTTGCCTGATTTACAGACGTCTCAACAGAAATCCACGCAAGTTCAACATTGTCTGTGTTTTTAGTTAGTTTTCCTTGACAATGGGTAAATTTAGAAGCTCCATAATAAATCGTTTTCTTTGGCGGATTAAGATCTTCTAACACTTCGTTATCATAGTTGACAAAAGCTATACCATCACTATCATATAAGTATTGATAAAGTTCAGACTTTGCACGTGCAATATTTTCAAAAGATTCAAATGTCTCTAAATGAGCCTTTCCAATATTTGTTATTATACCACAATTTGGTTTCACCATAGAGCAAAGAAAAGCTATTTCGCCTATGGCACTTGCTCCCATTTCGATAACAGCAATTTGATGCTCTTTTCTCAATTCCAGCAGAGAGATTGGAACACCTATGTGATTATTAAGGTTTCCTTTTGTATAATATACATTGTTTTTGGTTGATAAAACTGCTGCAACAAGCTCTTTTGTAGTTGTTTTTCCATTCGTTCCAGTTATAGCAATTATTGGAATATCAAAGTGATCACGATGATACGATGCTAAGTCCTGAAGAGTATTGAGCACACTATCTACCAAAATATATCGATCGTCAATTGCAACTTCGGGATTATCAACAACAGCATAAGCATTTGTTTTAAGTGCAGATTCAGCAAAATTATTTCCGTCGAAATTTGGTCCTTTTAATGCAAAAAAAATCCCGTTTTGTCCGTCAATACGACTATCTGTATTGATCTTTGGATGATTTTCGAAAATTTTATAAAGGGAACGAATGGTCATATTATATTTTGGTTATTTTGTACCTTGTTTATTAATCCTAAGAGTCCTCTTCGTCTTCAAAAATTCCCAACTGTATTTCTGTCAAAAAATCATTTTCAAACCATAGGATTAATCCTAAATCATAAAAGCTCAATAATGTTACAGTTGTATCCTGGTCTTCTTCAACTGTTTCTTCTTCAAAATCGGTTATGTTCATTTTGTTAAGAATTTGAACAACCTCCGACTTTGTTTTATCGATTAATCTCTCGCCATTCAAAAGAGCATCAGGAGAGCTTATAGCGATAGAATCTAAGCTGCTATCCAAGTTTTTTTCAAATGAGATCGAAAAGTCGTATTTGTCGTAGTGCCACGTCTCAACTGTTTCGCCAGAATATGTAAAATCTTCTATCTCATCGGGTTTCCCAGCAACGTTAACAACCTCGTCGCGTGTCATGCTAAAACGTAATTTTCCAAAGCCTTCACCCGGTAAAATTGTTACAAAATCGTTATTCATAATTCTTCTGTTTTTATTTTTATTTACCAAGTCACAATTGTACGAAAAAAAGTTGTAGAACGACCCTTTTTCTACAATAAATTTGACGATAGGCAAGATTAAATATACAACTGAACAACAACCATACCTTATAATGTATGTAGAAGTCCATTTTTTATCTTTTAAACAAAAACTTTCCACAATTTTAATTGTTCAAAGCACATGAAAGCATTAAATTCGCGCGAAAAATATGATTTTATGAGAAATTTTGCAATTGCACTAAGCCTCATGCTGTTAGCTTCTTGCAATAATAATCAAAAAACTGACAAGCCAATTGTAACTGTTAGTTTATTAGCTCAAAAGTATTGGGTTGAACGCTTAGCTTTAGGTTTTGTCGAGGTTAACCCTATGTTAGTAGCTGGTTCAGATCACTCAACTTACGAGCCAGCACCTGAACAGATGCGAAAAATTTCAAAATCGGACATATATTTCAAAATCGGGCATATTGATTTTGAATATGCGTGGATTCCTAAATTTATCAACTCAAATCCAAAGATGAGAGTTGTTGACCTTTCAGAAAAATTAAATTTAACGTTAGCAGACTCCTTTTGCTGTAAACACTCCCTCAACAACGAAAATCACGGACACAAACATACGTCTAGAATTGACCCTCATATTTGGCTAAATCCACCTATGGTAAAAGAGATGGTTATGATAATGGCTGATGAATTATGTAAACTCGTACCTGCAAGTGCCGACTCTATTAGAAAAAACGAGGAACTGTTTTTGAAAGAGATTGACTCGTTGGACAATTATATAACTAAAAAATTATCCGGTTTTCAGAACAGAAAGTTTTTGCTTTTTCACCCTGCGCTGACTTGGTACGCACAGCAATACAACTTACAACAAATTGTTATTGAGATTGATGGCAAAGAACCAAGTCCCTCTAAAATGAAAGATATTATAGACGAGATAAAAAAAGAGAACATTAAAGTTATTTTAATCCAAAACGAGTTCCCTTTCGAAAGGGCTTCTGTTATTGCAAAAGAGACGAATGCAGAAATTGCTCAAATCAAACCATTAGACTACGACTGGTTAAGTATTATGTATGAAATAACAAATATTATAGAAAAGGCACTTAGAAAATCAGAATAATTTAAGATGAATTTACCGTTACTTAGCATAAAGAAACTGACCGTTGGTTATAGTGAAAAACCGATATTATCGGGCATTAACCTTGATGTCTTTATAGACGATTTTATTGGTATTGTTGGACCCAACGGTGGAGGTAAAACCACTCTTCTTAAAGCAATTGTGGGGTTAATAAAACCCATGGAGGGAGAAATAACTTTCAATACAAAAAAAACTATCGGATATTTGCCTCAAATGAACCAACACGACAACAGATTCCCAATACCTGTTAACGAAGTGGTTTTGAGTGGACTGTTTGGTAACAAAGGCATTTTTAAACGATTTACAAAAGCCGATACAGAAAAGGCTGAATATTGGCTAGAATTTGCTGGTGTAAAAGAGTTTACCAAGAAAAAATTCGGTAGCCTGTCTGGAGGAGAACGCCAACGCGTCCTGCTTTGCCGAGCACTTATCAGCGACCCCGATTTGCTGATTTTAGACGAACCCAACACATTTGTTGACAATAAATTTGAAGGCGAACTATACGAACTGCTTAAGCAATTAAATGAGACAAGGGCGATTATGGTTGTCTCGCACGATTTAGGAACTATTTCTGCCTATGTAAAAAGTATTGCATGCGTCAATCGAGATTTGCACCACCATAAATCGAATATCATAACACAAAAGCAGTTAGAGTCGTACAACTGTCCAATTCAACTAATTACCCATGGGACTGTTCCTCATACAGTTCTTTTAAATCACGATGAGTTATGATTAGCGCAATTTTCGAATATCGTTTTCTACTACATGCTGTTATTGCCTCTATATTGTCTGGTGTGGTTTGTGGAATAATAGGAACCTATATAGTAACTAATCGGATAGTTTTTTTAAGTGGGGGAATAGCTCATGCATCATTTGGTGGATTGGGATTAGCATGGTACTTAAACTTTAATCCAATATTAGGAGCCGCAATGTTTTCAGTTATGACAGCATTGGGTATAGAGTTTTTTACTGACAAAACGCGAGTTAGAAACGATTCTATAATCGGGATATGGTGGTCGATGGGAATGGCTCTGGGTATCTTTTTTATATACCTTACTCCCGGATATACGCCAAATCTTATGAACTACCTTTTTGGCTCAATCTTAACCATTGAAACCTTAGATTTATACTTAATTGGAGCATTGGCCCTTGTTACAATCACATTTTTTACAATATTTTACCGACCAATACTCTTTATTTCGTTCGATTCAGAATATGTAAAAACACATAAAATACCTGTAGCACTGTTCAAATATATTCTGATGTCATTAGTAGCGTTAGCAATTGTTTTCTCAATGAAAATAGCTGGTATTGTGCTAATTATATCACTACTAACGATTCCACAAGCTATTGCAAATCAGATTACTAATAATTTTAAACACATTATGTTTTTGTCTATTCTTTTTGCTATTTTAGGATCTTTACTTGGTTTAGCAATATCGTGGTATATCAATGTTCCATCTGGTGCAACCATAATTTTTTCGTTAATAATATTATTTGTATTAGTGAACATTGTTACTAAATTAATTAGAAAATCTTGACTACATTTGTCTTTATCAAAATAATAGATAATCATAAAAACTTAATAAAATGAAGTATCAAGTATTAGTAATTGGAAGCGGTCCGGGCGGATATGTGGCTGCTATCAGAGCATCACAATTGAACTTAAGTGTTGCTATAGTTGAACGCTCAGAGTTGGGCGGGATCTGCTTAAACTGGGGCTGTATCCCTACTAAATCTCTTTTAAAAAGTGGACAGGTGTTTGAATACGCAAAAAAATCTGCCGATTATGGAGTTGAAATAGACGGAGATATAAAACCAAACCTACCAAAAATGGTTGAACGCAGTCGCGGAGTTGCAGCAAATATGAGTAAAGGTGTTCAGTTTTTGCTCAAGAAAAACAAAATAGATGTAATTCAAGGATTTGGCAAACTTGCAGGAAACGGAAAAGTAGAAGTTACAGGCGAAGATGGCACAAAAACTATTATCGAGGCTGACCATATTATCCTTGCAACTGGCGCACGTTCGAAACAACTTCCAAATCTTCCGCAAGATGGTGTCAAAATTATTGGATACCGCAAAGCTTTAACTTTAGACAAACAACCCGAAAGCATGGTAGTTGTGGGCTCGGGAGCAATTGGTAGTGAATTTGCTTATTTTTACAGCTCTATTGGAACAAAGGTAACTTTGGTAGAATTCCTTCCTAACATTGTACCCAACGAAGATGAAGAAGTGTCAAAACAACTAGGCAGATCATTTAAAAGAATGGGTATTGACGTAATGACCGATTCTTCGGTTGAAAAAGTTGATACATCAGGAAATTTGTGCATAGTCATCATAAAAACGCCAAAAGGAGAAAAAACTGTCGAAGCCGAGATTGTTCTTTCTGCAGTCGGCGTAACTCCAAATATTGAGAATATTGGGTTAGAGGAAAATGGAATAGTTCTCGAAAAAGGAAAGATAAAAGTCGATGAATATTACCGCACCAACGTTAAAGGTGTATATGCCATTGGCGATATTGTTCATGGACCGGCTTTAGCGCACGTTTCATCTGCAGAAGCTATATGTTGTGTTGAAAAAATCGCAGGACTCTCGCCCGAACCAATCGACTATACAAATATTCCCGGCTGTACTTATACAACCCCAGAAGTAGCATCTGTTGGACTAACCGAGAAAAAAGCCATTGAGGCTGGATATGAAGTAAAAATCGGGAAGTTCCCATTTACAGCATCAGGGAAGGCTAACTCTGCCGGCAACAACACAGGATTTGTAAAACTGATATTCGATGCCAAAAATGACAAACTACTTGGCGCACACATGATAGGACTTAATGTTACCGAAATGATTGCCGAATTAATAATAGCAAAAAAGCTCGACGCAACAGCAATAGATTTTATAAAATCAATTCACCCACACCCGACCATGTCGGAGGCTGTTATGGAGGCTGCTGCTGCTGCACACGGCGAAGCAATACATACGTAAATCTTGTATAAAAATAAAAACCGAGACCCTAAAAAGTCTCGGTTTTTTCACTACATCTTTGTTTCCCTCAAACTCTCCCTATAAACACAATCTCAACTTCTTAAACTATATTCTTTTAACCTTGTCATTAATTTTCGACGTGCAATAAAAATTCTACTTTTAACAGAACCAATTGGGATATCCAATGCATCGGCTATCTCTTTATACTTATAGCCCTCTGTGTGCATATTAAAAGGAATCTTGTATTCATCGGAAAGTTCTGAAACAGCTTTTTGTATCTCCTTTACAGAATATGCACTATCAGGGTTCATTATTGCAGTCTCAATCTGCCTTTCCAAAAACGTTGTGTCTTTATTGAAATCAAGATTTTTTGCCAATCGTGAGTTTTTGCGATAATTGTTAATAAAAATATTCCTCATAATAGTGAATGTCCAAGAAAGAAGATTGGTATTTTCAGCAAAGCTATCACGATAACGAAGTGCCTTATAAATTGTCTCTTGAAGCAAATCGCCCGCATCATCTTTGTTCATAGTTAAACTTAAAGCGTAACGCTCTAAACTACTTCGTAAATTACATAATTGAGCTTCAAACTCCGCGTGCGACATAACAATTGATTTTACACTATGTAAATATGCAAATAAAAATGCATTTATATACACGTATGTGCATCTAATTTTACATTACCCAATAAAAAAGTTATTTCTATTATACCATGTTACAATAATTTAATCTCAAAAGTAAAAATGAAATTGAAACGAATCACGGTTTTTTGTTAACTTAGCAATTTATATACAGAGATAAAAACAGACCTTAAAGAAACATTTTACAGAAAGATTATCAGCCAGTTAACTGTTTTACAACAAACTACTAATGGTACAATTTTTAAAACTTGTAGCACAAGATATTTACGATAAATTTAAAAACAATTTTGAAGATAAGATAGTTGTTCTCCCTTCAAAACGACCTGAGTATTACCTATATAGGTATTTAAGCCAAATATCATCAAACGAGATATTGGCTCCAAAGGTTACAACACTTAATGAGCTTGTTGAAAGTTGGTCCAACCTAATAACTGTGAGCAATTTAGAATTAGTTTATCATCTGTATATAGTTTATAAAAAACATTTGCCAGGGAGTGAAACATTCGATGATTTCTATTTTTGGGGAGAGGTACTTCTGTCTGATTTTAATGATATCGACAAAGCATTGGCTAAACCCGAAGAAATATTTAGTCTGATAGAAAACATAAAACAGATTGAAGATACTTTCGACGACAAGGAACTTGCAAGTACTATCGAGCGTTTTTGGAAAACATTTTATTCCGATGAAAACACCGAAATAAAAGAGCGTTTTTTGGAATTTTGGAAAAATCTATTGCCTATCTACAAAGATTACAACAAATATTTATCAGAAAAAGGGATAGCATACCACGGGAAAAATATCAAAAACTCATTAGATAACCTGAAAAGTGGTAATGTTACCCTTCCTAACACCGATTTTATATTTGTAGGATTTGACTATCTGACAAATGCCGAGAAGTCAATCTTGCAATTTATAAAAAATAGCGGTAAAGCTCAATTTTATTGGGATTACGACGAGTTATATCTTGATAAAAAATATGAGGCTGGTTACCACATAAGAGAGAATTTAAAGCTATTCCCATCAGCTTTAGATAAATCTAATTTTGAAAATTTTGAGAGAAGTAAAAGTGTTGACATTTATGAAACACCGGGTATGTCGTCAGTAGCACAGTTAGCAATAAATTGTGCGACAGAAAAACATTTGTCTGATAACAGTAATCCCGATTTTACGGCAATTGTTCTAGCAGACACAAATATATTACAACCCATGCTTAGTAAACTGCCAAAATATAATGGCATAAACATAACCACAGGCTGGCCTGTCAAGTATTCAAGTTCAGCTGCTTTTGCTTCAAATTTTCTCAACCTATGGATACAACAAACAAACAGTAAAAACCAAAAAAGATTTTCGGTTGAATTATTACTAAGTTTAGCCAATAGCAAGGGAATTACTCATAACGACTCAGCATTAATAACTGAAAAGTGCAAAGGAAAAATTTTCGTTGATATTGACGAATTTCAATCATCTTCATGGTTATACAAAAGTCTTTTGTTTGAGAATGAAACGGTATCATCAAAACTATCTGATATCCTAAAAAATTATATCGCTGTTTGCAAAGAGAGTTGTGAAAACAAAACTGTACAAAACAGTTTTGATATTGAATCAGCGCAACATATTATTACTCACTTAAATCAATTCTCGAACGTCATTAAAAGCTTTGATATACAGTTAGAAATAAATGTACAAGCAAAGCTAATAGAACGGCTTATTAACAATTTAAGCGTACCCTTTGAGGGGTCTCCTGTTAGTGGCATTCAAATTACAAGCATTGCAGAAACCAAATGCCTTGATTTTGAAAATGTTATAATTGCAGGTGCTAACGAAGGAATGCTTCCGTCAACATCACGGCAAATTTCGCATATCCCCTACTCTATAAGAAAAAGTTACGGGCTTACCACATTTGAAGACAACATTAATATTACAGCCTATCATGTGTATAGACTAATGCAACGCTCGAAAAACATTACATTTATTGTTAATAGCGATGAACAAGAGATTGATAAAGCCGAGCCAACACGATTTCTACAACAGTTTATTGCCGAACAAAAGTGGGATTTTAAGCCAAAAAGAGCACATAGTTTCCAAATAGTTTCAAAACTACCACAACCAACCTTTTTCCCGTGGGACGAAAAGGTGTCGGCATATATGGAGGAAGTTCAAATAAAAGGGCTAAGTCCCACTGTAATAAACACATATATAGACTGCCCGTTGAAGTTTTATTTCAAATATCCGTGTAATTTGGAAGAGCCCGTTACCATTGAAAATGTTATAGATAACAGAGTGTTCGGAAACTTGCTACATAAAGCTATCGAGGATTTATACAAGGGTTTTATCGGTAAAACCATTTCAGCTACACATTTTGACAATCTTTTAAAGTCAAAAACTATTAAAGAGCGAGTTGAAAAAGTTGCTGCAAATCTAGAGGAGTTTAATATCCATTCGGGATATAACAAACTTTTACAGGAAATAGTAATTGAATATATAACCCAGATAATTGAAATTGATAAACTTAATGCACCTATACAAATCATAGACCTTGAAAAAAAGGTAAAAAGTAGTTTTCAAATATTCGAAGGAGAAAAAGCAAAACAAATACAACTAAAAGGAGATATAGATAGAATCGATAAAGTAGGCGACAAAACAAGAATACTTGACTACAAAACCGGAAACCCAAGTATAAACATTGCCAAGGACTTAACCAACTTGTTTGACAGTACCAGAAGCAGAAACAGAGAGGCACTACAAACACTTATCTACGCTATGCTTTATAGTTCTTATCCAAATGCACCAGCGCCAGATGATATCAAAATAGGACTAATAATAAGCAGAAAAATAACAGATAACAATTTCTCTTTTTTCCATCCTAACGGACAATCAAACAGCCCTATACATTTAAGTGATATTATTGAGCCTTTTAAAGAGAATTTAAAAACCGTATTAGAAAATTTGTTTAATGAAAACAACCGCTTTGACCAGACAGAAAATAGTAACACATGTGTATATTGTCCATATAAACAGATATGTCAACGCTGATTTTTGTGAAATATAAATTAACTATTGAATCTACACTGAAAAACTTTTTTAATAGTTTTACGTTTAAAATTATTTTTTTTAGAAAAAAATGTTACATTTGCAGAGTTGAGTTCGTTAGGTGAAAATTATTTGAAGTGCTAAACTACTTTATAAACATAATATTATTGTTTTCAGAAAGAAACATAACTCCCAAAACACTTGACTTCGTAGAGAGAGAGAGAGAGAGAGAGAGAGAGAGAGTAATACTCCACCTATTTTTCTTCACAAACCACAAATAATATACCCGCTTTATACAAGCATAAATATATTATGGTGTAATTACAATTCAATATTATATTTAAAATACAAAACCAACGTATGGTATTTGTGCAAAACAAACTTAAGCTAAAAAGCCTTTGCAGGCTTGAGTGATGTTGTCGGCAAAGGCTAAAGATGTTTGTGCACATATGTTTTATTAAAAACATCACAAATTATAATTTACTCTTTTCTAAACTAATTTAAATAACTAATATTATGAAATCACTTAAATTAAATAAGTTGAATAGTCAACTTTCAAAAGAACAGTTGAATTCGGTTAGAGGTGGAGCTGAACCTAAAAGATGCAGATGCTCGTGTGGCCTTGTGCCTGAAGAAGACTCACTTATTGCCAATGGACGGTCTAATGCAGCAAGAGGATTACGCCCTCCTATAGATGAAGGACCATCTTTTCCATATCCATAATTAAATTACAATAACAAGGTGCATGAACAATAATAATTGTTCATGCACCTTTAGTCAATTTTTAAACACAGTTTTGAGCAAAACTGTCATAAAAAAAATGAAAAATAAACTAACAATTTTTTTTACTTTTTTTAACTTATTTATTTCAAGTTAATTGTTCAGTTTGTGTTTTTTACTACAGTAAATTAGCTGTTATCAAGTGGTGGATTCAGGTAAATATATTATTATAAATATTCGTCTGATTTTGTTAGTGAATTTATAAACTAGCAGAAAAAGAGTCGAACATTATGTTACTTTAATGTGGTTAATAATATTTTAAAAGGACGAAATTACATCCAGTACATATTTGATTCTATCCATACTAATGTATTTAGCAAAGTGATTACTGCATTAGAAAAACACAAAAAATAATACTTCAGTTAGTAGTATTCAAAGACTATCCTAAATGGAAAATATCATTGGTACATTGGTCACCTTTTCACAAAGTTTCGTTTTTATAATGCATATAAGATGAGGCAAATTTTAATTGAACTATATATAAAGATACTAGGTTTATTATGTAAAAAAACACTTTTTAAAAGGTAGGGGGAGGAAAGTTCGATTTTAAGTAAAATCCATATTCTAGATGCTTTTTGTAAATTTCGCACTCTTATCGTGTTAATTCTTAGTATTTTCAATTATTAATGGCACTATTGCAAATGTTTTGGCATCGACTAAAAAAACATATATAAACTTTGGGATTGGAAACCGGAAAACATAACACTTAAAATTATTTTATAGAACCCGACTGGTTACATGAAAGTCACTAAACAAAAAATTACTTTTGTTAATAAATCAGAGGTAGAATCAATGAAAATCTCTTATCCTTTTAATCCTATCAAACTTTAATAAAATGAAAAATAAGGAATATATCAGTACAGAATTGGTAAAACATTCTTTGGCCAATACCCTGCAAATTACTTTTGAAATTACAGATGCATGCAACCTTAATTGCGCATATTGTGGCTATGGAAATCTTTATTCAGACTATGATGAAAGACTAAATAAAGAACTAGAATTTACAAAAGCTAAGTTGTTTCTTGAATACCTTACAGAACTTTGGAATTCATACTTAAATAGGTCTGTAAACAATGTTGTATATCTGAGCTTTTATGGTGGTGAACCTTTGTTAAACGTTCCGTTTATCGAAAAAGTGATTAATCACATTAAACACTCAGAAAAACTTTCAAAAAAATTTGCTTATAGCATGACAACGAACGGGTTACTGTTGGATAAACATATGGATTTTCTTGCCTCGAATGATTTTAGATTATTGATCAGTTTGGATGGAAATAAGTTCAATAATTCCTATAGAGTAAGCAAGTCAGGGCAAAGTAGCTACGATTGCGTTATTTATAACATTGACAAGTTAAAGTCAAGTTATCCTGAATATTTCAATAAAAAGGTAAGCTTCAATGCCGTATTGCATAATAGGAATTCTGTTTCAGAAATTTTTAATTTTTTTAAAAACAGATACAACAAGTTACCCCAAATCGGGGCACTTAATACTTCAGGAATCAAACCTGAAATGCAAAAGGAGTTTTTGAAAATGTATCAAGACGTTACTGATAGTTTATTTAAATCGGAAAACTACGGTGAAATAGAATCTGAAATGTTTTTGGCAGGCCCAACTTATCACTCTGCAACGGTTTTTTTAATGCAACACTCTGAGTTTAGTTATAAAAACTACTATGAACTTATTTATGGTAATTCTAAAAACAAACCTGTTTGCCCAACAGGAACATGCGTTCCATTTTCAAAAAAAGTGTTTATCACAGCAAATGGGAAAATACTTCCGTGCGAAAGAATAGGTCATCAATTTGCTTTGGGCGAAATTTCAGACAGTTCAGTAAATATTGATTTTGAACATATAGCTCAAAAGTATAATCATTACTTTGCCAAGTTGGATTCACAATGTTCACAGTGCTACATTTCAAAAAGTTGCATTCAGTGCATATTTAGTTTACATGATATTGAAAAAGACAAGTGTACATGTGACGGATTTATGAATGAGGAGATGTTCCATTCGCATAAAAATATGCAATTGAATTTTTTAGCACGTCATCCTGAAGCTTATTCTAGAATTATGAAAGAGGTGATGTTTCTATAAAAATATAAATCATGGAAATTAAGAAAAAAGAAATTTGGTTTACATTGTCAAAAGATGTTTACATTTCATTTAATTCACCAGAAAAGTTACTTCTATACAATACCTCAAATGGAAAATTTCTGGTTGTTACAAACTCAAAATGTATTGAACTGATAAATAAGGTATATGAACCATCTAATTTAGGAGTTGTTGATATTGAGACTATTGAACTTGATTCAAATATCTTGGATTTTTTGGACAAAGCTACTAGTTCGGGTATAGGTTTAACGACAAAGAAATCAGTTTGTCCTAATAAACCAATCAATTTATTACCCATATTAAACTTACAAAACGATATTGAAAAATTAAAACTAAACGGTAAAGAACATTTAATGGGGCATTATATTGCCGATTACCTTACCTCTCTCAACATTTTTATCACTACGGATTGCAAGCAAAACTGTGAATATTGCGACAGCTATTTTAAACAAACTTTATTTTGTACAAAATCAACTGAACAGCAGTACATTAAAATTGAAACCTTACAGAAAATTTTCTCTCAATCTGCTTCAACGAACGTAAATAAAATAAACATTCTTGGTGGTAATATAATGCTTTACCCCCAGTGGGATATGTTGATTGATCTTCTTAAAAAACAATCTTTTGATTTTCATTTATGGATTAACTTGGTTAATATTACTGATTATAGTTTTTTCACTAATATTCCATTTCACAAGGAAATATTGGTTAATTGTCCTGTCGATATTGAACGTTTGAAAAAAATAATCTCCTTTGCCGAAACACAAAATGACGTAACATTCAACTTTATTATTGAAAATGAGAACGTGTATGAGGGTGTAGTAAATTTAATCGATGAGTATAAACATTTAAAATATAAGTTAATACCTTTTTATAACGGCTCTAATATTGATTTTTTCAAAACTAATGTTTTTATGGAAGAGAGCGATATTCTCTCTGATTTAATAGAGATGAGAATTATTTTTCGTAATCAAAAACTTAATGCTAACTTCTTTGGACAGTTAACTTTTTTAGTAGACGGACAGGTAAGAGCAAATATGAATACCCTACCTATTGGGTATTTCCCTGATAAATCCATACTTGAATTGACCTATGAGGAGCTTATTCAAAACACTATATGGAGGAAGGTAAGAGATGGTGATACTTGTACCACTTGTATGTATAGATTTTTATGCCCTCCCCCTGGTAATCTTGAAACTGTTTTAGATAAACAAAATTTGTGTCATATTAAACCCTAATCTTGAAAAAACAGGTAAAACAAATTATATAATTGTCTATTTAGCTTGCAATAAGCAAGCCAAACATGGATATTAGTTCAACTCCAATTTTAAACAACTGTTTTCTTACAGGTTATTCTTTAAAAGTAAAATATTTACCATGGTTTAATTTCTTACAAAATGCAAAAAAGGAAGACGAAAACCAGTAGGGAGAACTAAATATGCAATTGTCAACGTGAATAAGTTTAAAACCTACCGTCAATTAGATAGTCGCGACTGTGGTCCTACATGCTTACGCATGATTGCAAAACACTATGGAAAAAACTATAGTTTGCAAGATTTACGACAAAGATGTTTTATTACACGCGAGGGAGTATCATTATTGGGTATCAGTGAAGCAGCTGAACAGATAGGCTTTCGCTCTACAGGAGTTCAAATAACATGGGAACAACTGCAAAATGAAATCACTTATCCGTGTATATTACACTGGAGACAGGATCATTTTGTTGTTCTGTACAAAATAACTAAAAAAAACCAAAAGCAAAAAATTTGGATTGCTGACCCCGCTCACGGTCTCGTAAAATACACTAAAGAGGAGTTTTTAAAAAACTGGATTAGCAATAAAAACCAAGGTAAAGATAGCGGTATTGCCTTATTATTAGAGCCGAGTCCTGATTTTTACTTAGCAGCAGACGAAAAACAAGACAAAACAAAATTCAAATTTTTGCTCAAATATTTAAGTCCGCATACAAGTTTTATTACACAGGTACTGCTTGCTATGTTAGTGGGTAGTTTACTGCAACTTATTGCCCCCTTCCTCACTCAAGCAGTAGTTGACAAAGGTATTAATACACAGAATATAAACTTTGTAACCTTAGTATTAATAGCTCAATTGGTGTTGATAATAAGCCGAACCTCAGTGGATTTTATACGAAACTGGCTATTGTTACATATAAGTACAAGAATAAATATTTCGCTTATTTCCGATTTCTTAATAAAGTTAATGCGGTTACCTATTGGTTTTTTTGACACAAAAATGATTGGAGATATTATGCAACGCATAGGCGACCACTCACGAATAGAGAGCTTTCTTACAGGCTCTTCACTAAACATTCTATTTTCAATGATTAATCTTTTGATATTTAGTATAGTACTGGCACTTTACGATATTAAAATATTGGGTGTTTTCTTGTTGGGTAGTGCTATATATTTTATTTGGGTTTGGCTTTTTCTAAAAAAGAGACGAGAGTTAGACTTCAAACGTTTTGCTCAATTATCGAGCAACCAAAGCAATCTATTCCAGTTAATAACTGGCATGCAAGAAATAAAGCTTAATAATTGTGAACGTCAAAAACGTTGGAAGTGGGAAAATATACAAGCACGCCTTTTTAAAGTTAATATACAGGGGTTAACATTAAGCCAATGGCAACAGGCAGGTGCAGTTTTCTTCAATGAATCGAAAAATATTTTAATAACCTTTATGTCTGCAATGGCAGTAATAAATGGCGATATGACTTTGGGTATGATGATGGCAGTGCAGTATATAATTGGTCAGCTTAACGCTCCTGTAGAACAGATGATAGGTTTTATGCGGGCTGCACAAGATGCTAAAATAAGCATGGAACGGTTGGGCGAAATTCACAACAAAGAGGATGAAGAGCCTGAAACGATGGTAAAAGTTCATAGTTTGCCATCCAATAAAACAATTTCAATAAATAATCTCTCGTTTCAATATGAGGGACCAAACAGCAATATGGTTTTAGAAGATTTAACTGTAACTATACCACAGGGCAAAACTACAGCAATAGTGGGTGAAAGCGGAAGTGGCAAAACAACTTTAGTTAAGCTTTTATTGGGTTTTTATAAACCTGATAAGGGGGAAATAAAAGTTGGCGGAACTTTGCTAAGTAATTATAGTAGCAGTTTTTGGCGTTCGCAATGCGGAGCAGTAATGCAAGACGGTTTTATTTTTTCCGACTCCATAGCAGAAAACATAGCTCCAAGCGATGATAATATTGATTACATAAAACTCAGAAATGCAACGAAAGTTGCTAATATTTCGGATTTTATAGACAATCTGCCATTAGGTTTTAACACTAAAATAGGTCAAGAGGGTAGTGGAATAAGTCAAGGGCAAAAACAGAGAATTTTAATTGCAAGAGCAGTGTATAAAAATCCAGAATATTTTTTCTTTGACGAGGCAACAAATGCCTTAGATGCGTATAACGAAAAGGTAATAGTTGAAAATTTAAACGAGTTTTTTAAAGGAAACGGAACAGATAAAAAAACTGTTGTAATAGTTGCCCATAGACTAAGTACGGTAAAAAATGCAGACCAAATTATTGTACTCGAAAAGGGTAAAATTATTGAAAAAGGAACACACGAAGAACTAACAAAACTAAAAGGTAAATATTACGAATTGGTAAAAAACCAGTTGGAACTAGGAAACTAACAATTGCAGTTAACAGTGGAAGCAAACACAGAGACAGAACGACAACAAGAAGACTCTATAAATATTCGTAGCAACGAAATAGACGATATTTTGGGGCGTAAACCTGCTTGGATTTTACGACGCGGTGTTGTTGTATTAACATTTATTGTTATTAGCTTACTTATTGCCAGTTGGTTATTCAAATATCCTGACATTGTTACTGCAACTGTAGTTATAACAATCTCTAATCCTCCTGAACAGATTATTGCCAAAACAAGCGGAAAAATTCAAACTTTACTTGTTACTGATAATCAGTTTGTAAAAAAAGGAGATTATTTGGCAATAATAGAGAACCCTGCTCAAATAGAAGAGGTAATAAAATTAAGGGAAATTATCGCACAATACGATACACTTGTTGACATTAATCTTATTGATAGCATAGAAATAACCAATATCGCCAACTTGGGTATGCTACAAAGTAATTACCAAGCATTTTTACAAGCAATTATTGATTTGAAACAGTATAACGAACTGTCGTTTAACAAGAAAATAATAGAGAAATTAAAAAATCAAGTTGTTCTAATCAAGGCTTACAATAAAAAGCTAAAAAGTCAAGAAAATTTGCAAAAAGAGATATTAAATATAGCAAATAAACAGTACAAAAGAGACTCTTTTTTGTTAGGTGGTGGGGCGGTGTCAGAGTCTGAATACGAGAATAGCAAAAAAATGATGTTGAGTAGTAAGTCTTCATACGAAGGAGCTTCAATAACATATATTAATTCACAGATACAGTTAAATCAGATAGAGCAACAAATATTAGAACTTAGTCTTACTTATGATCAAGAGGTTAAGCAATATAAAGACAATATCAATACTACTTATCGGCTGTTGCAAGCCTCTTTCAACGAGTGGGAATCGTTGTATGTGTTAAAAAGTAATTATACAGGCAGAGTTTCGTTAGGAAACTACTGGAGTACTGCCCAAAGTGTAAATGTTGGCGATGTTGTTATGAGCATAATAAGTGATGATATAACCCCACCATTTGGAAAAGTTGTTTTGCCTATGCAAAATTCAGGTAAGGTTAAAGTGGGACAAAAAGTGAACATTAAACTATTAAACTATCCCTATACCGAATATGGTGTATTAAAGGCAACTATAAAAAATATATCTCTTGCTCCAGAACAAGGAAACTACTACATAGAATTAAATTTAGATAATGGATTAACAACCTCTTACAATAAAAAATTAGACTTCTTGCAAGAGATGAGCGGTATCGCCGAAATAATAACAGAAGATATGCGCTTGTTAACACGTATCTTTGCTCCGATTAAAACAATAATTAAAGAAAACACGTAGTTAGAGTTGGTTTTAGCCAACAATTACAATTTGATGTTGCAAAAGTTAACTTTAAATTAAAGTTAAACATTTGCACATTTAAAAACGAATATTTATATTTATCGAAGTAATAAAAGCTTTAAAAACACTCATATAGCTAATCTTTCAACACATTAAAACTCACGACTTATGAACTTCTGTATTACAAAAAAAAATATTGCGTTTGTTGCTTTGTTCTCTCTATATTTTAGCACAACACTATTTTCGCAAGAACAGTTAAAGCACACTCCTAAAATGTATAAATCTTCTGATGGTAAATTATACATGAACAAAAGTCAGCCAATGTACCTGTGGATTTCCACCTCACCAGGCAACGAATCAGAAAAAATACGACTTGAAAGCGAAAAACATAAAAAATATAGTAATCCATTTTATTTCGATACAGAAGGATACAATTCAATAAGAACTCCTTGGTGTGTTGACACTACAACCAAACAGGTGATCTATCCATTAGAAGATATTATTTTTGAAGTTTATGCCGATAGTCGTCCCCCTGTATCCAAAATCACTTACGATAAATCAAAGGTATATTACAGAGATAAAAAGGCGTATGTTGCAGGTGAAGTCGTAATTAAAATATCTGCAAATGATGAGTTGTCGGGAGTAGAGAGAACATTGATAAGTATTAATAAAGAGCCTTTTAAAGACTTCACAGGCGAAATTAATTTAAAAGAGGAGAAAGAATATTTTATTCAATACTACTCAGTGGACAATGTTGGAAATATAGAAGAAATTAAAACACAGACAGTTGTGATAGATTTATCAAAACCTAAAACCTATATTGATGTCAAAAAAGATAAATACGAAAATATAGTTTCAGGCAAGACACATATTGAAATACTGGCCGAAGAGTCAGGCTCTGGCATTGAAAAAATATTTTACTCTATTGATAATGAACCAGAGAAAATATACAGCAAGCCCATACCAACAAGTTTACTCTCAGAAGGAGAACACACGATTAAATTCAGAGGGATTGATAGGGTTGGTAATCAGGAAGATAACAATACCTATGAGTTTTATGTTGATAAAACACCTCCACTTATTGTAGAAGAGATAATTGGCAACAAATTTATATCAAATAACATTGAATATAGCTCTGGAAGAAGCAAATATAAAATCAACGCAATGGACAACAAAGCTGGGATTAAAGAGATTTATTACTCCATAAACAACGGCGAAAAAAAGCTTTACACCGAGCCATTTTATCTTGAAGAGGGCAAAGGCAAAATAACTATACGCGCATTTGCCATTGACAATGTCAACAATGAATCTACAAGCGGACAGACAAGTCAAGCAAACTCCAAAATGTATGTTGACCTTGCTGGTCCTTCTCTAATTCATAAATTTGACGGTCCGTTCTTTTCAAATCGAGATACAGTATTTATTAGTGATAAAACAAAAATAACACTACAAGGCACAGATAAAGAGTCAGGTATGGATTATATAGAGTACAGTATCAACAACGAAACTATGAACAGATATACCGAACCATTTTCTATTGAAGATAACGGTTTAACCAACATACATTTCATTGGGTACGACAAGGTTGGCAATTCTAACAATTCAAACTTCTCTTTTTATGTTGACTCAATAGCTCCTGAAATCTTTGTACGATATAGCGTAAATCCAATTGGAAACAAAACAATCCTAGATAAAAAAATGGAAGTGTACCCAAACCATGTAATTGTTTTTCTGTCAGCCACAGACGATAAATCTGGACTAATGAATATCAAGTATAAAATTAATAATAGTGCACAAAAAATATACAGTGAACCAATAAGTAATTTATCGCCGGGAAGGGACTATAAAATAGAAGTTCTAGCTACAGATAAGCTTGGAAATATGAGTAATAAAGAAATAGAGTTTTCTGTTAATTAATTTCAATCACGGCAAACAGGTAATACAATGAGAAGACTTTCCTTTATAATATTGCTGATAATTCTATCGAAACCATTAACAACATTTTCACAGTCATTAAATGAACTTAAACAAAGCTATCAACAGGCTTTAGATGGTGGCGACAGGAACAACGCCATTTTTTATTTAAACAAAATAGCGTTCAACCAGTGGGATAACGGAAATATTTCAGAAGCCATAACATCATTTCAAGAACTATATAAACTTGCCGAATCGAACGGTAATCGCAATGCTATGAGGAATAGTTGTAGCAACTTAGGAATGATTTACTCCGATAAAAGCGAATATGCAAAAGCTGAAGAGTATATTCAAAAGGGATTACAAATAAATCGACAAATGGGAGATAAAGCCGGACAAGCAGCTGCATTAACAAACCTTGCAACGGCACAACAAAATCAAAATAAAAACAACGAAGCATTAAAATCAGCAGAAAGCGCACTTTCCCTGGCAATGGAGCTTAACAACATTTCGCTAATAAGAACATGTTATGGTCTATTATCAGAAATTCACAAAAAGTTAGGAAATAACGAAAAGACTTTAGAATATTTTAATCTTTATGCCTCTTTTGACCAAAAAATCAAACGTGAAGAGATGACACAAGTTCAACTCGAATCACAAAAAAAAGTTAGTGAGGCTGTATCTCAAAAACTATTAACAGAACAAGAGTTACAAGAAAAACATGAAATATTAAAACAAACACAAACTTCATTAGAAGAGGCTGAACAGCTAACAAGAGAACAAAAATATGAGTTAGAAATAGAAAGACTTAAACTAAAAGATGTCGAAGACAAAGCTAAAGCGGAAATCAAGCGACAAGAGATGATCCGAAATTTCATGCTTATAGTTATCGTTATAGTTGTAATGTTTTCGGGACTACTATTTTTCCAAATAGCTAAAACTAAAAAAGCCAACAAACTGTTAGAACAAAAAAACGTAGAAATACAAGAACAAAAGGACGAAATTGAGAAACAGTCTGAAAAAATTAAAGCCAGCATTCAATATGCCCAAAGAATTCAAGCAGCTGTATTGCCACCACAAGAATATATTACAAAGCTTTTACCCGACCACTTCGTGTTTTTTCAACCACGCGATATAGTTAGTGGTGACTTCTATTGGATTTCAGAAAAAGGCAAAAAAACAATTGTCGCAGTCGCTGATTGCACAGGACACGGTGTGCCGGGTGCTTTCATGAGCATGCTCGGAACAGCATTCCTAAATGAAATTATTAATAAAATTGTCGAAAACAATCATATATCTGAACTGCATCCAGGAAACATTCTTACCGAATTACGCAATTATATCATGGACTCACTACATCAGAGAGGTGATACAAGCGAAGCCAGAGATGGAATGGACATTGCACTTATTGTTATTGATTACAAAGAACAGAAAATAGAATACGCAGGAGCCAACAATCCTCTTTACGTTGTCAGCAACGGCGAGTTAACCGTTTATGAGCCTGACAACATGACTGTTAGTTATCAAAAAGAGATGTGTAAACAATTTAAAACAACAACTTTCAATTTTTTACCAGATGACACCCTATACCTGTGTACTGACGGATACGTTGATCAATTTGGTGGGTCACACGGCAGAAAGTTTATGGTTAAAAGATTTAAACAAATGCTTTTAGAAATAAACAAAATGTCAATGAGAAAACAACACGAAGTTTTTAGTAAAACTATTGTAGCTTGGAAAGGTGAACGCTTTCAAGTTGACGATATGTTAATAATGGGAATTAAACTAACTGCAGCCCAACCACAACATGAAAGTAAAGGAAGATAGTTGAAGATACAAATGCCAAATTACTTATATCACGTAATGATAATATTATATGATTATAACACAAGCAAATAGTTAAACAGTTTATCAATGATATTTAAAATTCTTACAATCATTATTATTGTCCTGTTATTTATAATGATAACAATAGTGGTATATTTTGCCAAAAATGGCATTTTTAAACGAATTAAACCCACTATAAAGAACACAGGAGGATTTGCTATAACCAAACAAACCTTTACAGGCAGTCAGGAAGATATTGTAACAGAGTTTGAAAAACAGATAGAGATTCTAAAATCATTCGATATTGGTTATGCACACCCGATATGCTCATACGAAGATATTCCGGGTAAAGACAATGTCCTCACAAATGCAGAAATTGGCTTTGTGTTATATAAGGGTACAGAAGAAAATTTAATTGAGCTTGGGAAACATATACCTCTCGGAACATTTGAAAAAAAAGAGCGCATTGTAGTCTATTTCCCTTTTAAAGGAGGGTTATCAATCCAACTTGGAATCGCAAAAACCTATCCTGCGTTAAAAAAATATGCAAAAAAACATAATATCAAGACAGGGAAAATCACCGAACTATACAATAGCATAAATAAACGCATAGAATATATGGTTGATTTTCAAAAACTTAAATAAATCATAATACAATTATAATTATCATACACATATTAATTTAAAAGCTATGCAATTACCAACCAACGAAAATATTTTGAACCGTGAGATCAGTTGGCTGTCGTTCAACGAAAGAGTATTGAACGAAGCCGCAGATAAACGAGTTCCTATGCTTGAAAGAGTAAGGTTTTTAGGTATTTTTTCAAACAATTTAGACGAGTTTTTTCGCGTAAGAGTAGCCAGCATGCGCAGATTGGTAGCACTAGGCAAGTCTCCCCGAGATTTTCCCGAACAAGACCCTGCAAGAATCTTGGAAAGTATCCAAAAAAAGGTCTTAAAGTTACAGAAAAAATTTTCCGATATCTACAATAAAATTCTCGAAGAACTAAAACATGAAGGCGTTCACGTAATTGGAGTAAAAGACATTACACCACAAGAGGGAGAATATATTCATAAATACTTTACCGATGTGGTTAGCGCGTATATTGTCCCACTAATATTGTCGCCAAAATTACCATTCCCATATTTACGCGAAAAAACTATTTACCTCGCTATTAAATTGGTTTCAAAAAAATCAAAACTGAAAGTAAAATATGCCATTATTGAAATACCAGTAAATCCTCGTATATCGAGGTTTGTTGTATTGCCAAACTTTGACGACTCTGATAATGTTCGCATACTAATTCTCGATGATTTAATTAGGTATTGTCTTGATGACATATTTTTCATGTTCGATTACGACTCTATTAAAGCCTATACCATAAAAATAACACGAGATGCAGAGCTAGACTTTGATGAAGATATATCAAAATCGCTGATGGAAAAGATGTCTCAAGGATTACTAAAAAGGCTGTCCGGTCGTCCCGTAAGATTTGTTTATGATCGCGAGATGGATAAAGATATGTTGGATTTCATATCATTAAAAATGGGCTTAACCAACCGCGACCCAATGATACCCGGTGGTAGATACCACAACTTCAAGGATTACATGAAGTTTCCATCGGTAAAACCATCGCTTGATAATGTGAATCCTCCCGTTTTGCTTCATCGCGATATCGACCCACACAGTAGCATTATAGATGTCGTTAAGAAAAAAGATATTATGCTACACTATCCATATCAATCGTTTAAACATTATATTGATCTTTTACGTGAGGCAGCTATCGATCCCGATGTTAAATCTATAAAAACTACTGTATATAGAGTAGCAGCACACTCTAAAGTTATAAATGCTTTAATTAATGCCGCAAAAAACGGGAAAGATGTAACCGTTGTTATTGAGCTTTTAGCGAGATTCGACGAGGAGGCTAATATAGAATGGTCAACCATTCTACAAGAAGCTGGGGTAAAAGTATTACACGGTATTCCTGGATTGAAAATCCATGCAAAAATGACACTAATTAAACGAGTTGTGAATAAAAAAGAGCAATTTTTCTCATATCTCGGCACAGGTAATTTTAACGAAGATACAGCCTCGACATATTGCGATGACGGGTTATTAACAGCAGACCAAGAAATTGGAAATGAAGTAGCTAAAGTGTTTGACTTTTTGGAACACAACTATAAACGCTACAACTACAGCCACTTAGTAGTCTCTCCCTATGGAATGAGAAAACATTTTTTAAAGTTAATTTCAAATGAGATTAAAAATAAGAAAGCTGGCAAAAAAGCATATATACACCTAAAAATGAACAGTTTGATCGACGAGACTTTAATAAAACAGCTATATGCAGCGGCCAAAGCTGGCGTAAGCATCAAATTAATTGTTCGCGGAATATGTACTGTACAAACTGATTTAAAAGAGAACAATGGAAACATAAAAGCTATAAGCATCGTTGACAAGTACCTTGAACACAGCCGTTTCTTTATTTTCGCAAACGGAGGCGACGAACTTTACTATATTTCAAGTGCCGACTGGATGATAAGAAATCTTGACCACAGAATAGAAGTTGCCTGCCCTGTGTATTCTAAAGAAGTTCAAAGCGAATTAAGAAATATTTTTGATATACAGTGGAACGATAATGTTAAAGCAAGAATATTAGACAGCGAAATGTCAAACAAATACAAACCTCAAAAAGGAGAAAAAGTTGTCAGAGCACAAATAGAAATATACGAATATTTAAAATCACTAGAATCATAACACAAATCAAATCAGCAATTTATGCTTGATATTATTACCTACGGAGCTATAGACATTGGTTCAAACGCAATTAGACTCATAATAACAGATGTCTATCAAATGCCCAACAGAATACAGTATAAAAAAATTACATTAGTAAGAGTACCCTTAAGACTTGGTGAAGATGTTTTTACATCAGGAAAAATCAGCGAAAGTAAACTTAACCTTTTAACAGAAGCGATATCAGGATTTTCACATTTAATAAAAGCCTACTCAGTTAAAATCTATAGGGCTTGCGCTACAAGTGCTATGAGAGAAGCACATAACAAAACTCATGTGGTTAATCATATCGAAAAACTAACAGGTATAAAAATAGAGATAATTTCTGGAGAGGAAGAGGCAAAACTAATTCACACCGGAGGTCTTGCCGAAATTATAAACGACAACAAAACATATCTTTACGTTGACGTTGGTGGTGGTAGCACCGAGTTTGTTTTATATTCAACCAATAAAAAAATAGCGACAAAATCATTCCCTATTGGTACGGTTAGAACAATATCAAACGCTGTTCAGCCCGATACTATTTCAAACATGACAAAATGGTTAAAAAAAACTCTGCAAAAATATCCTAAACCAACAATTATTGGTTCTGGCGGTAATATTAACCAATTTCAAAAAATAATTGGGAATAAGACTGGAAATCCTATTAAAACAAAAAGATTAAAAAATATTAGAGAAGAACTATCAAAACTTACTTTTAACGAAAGACTTATAAATGTAAATCTTAGTCCACACCGCGCAGACGTTATTATTCCGGCATTAGACATATTTATTGCTGTTATGAAAACAGTTGGAGCAAGAGAGTTGATTGTTCCGAAAATAGGTCTTGGCGATGGAATAATCAGGCAGTTACACCGCGACAACATTAATAACAACCATGCAAGAACGACATAAGAACCGAGAACTATACTTTAAGGAACAGGCAATAACCACTAAAAAATATGTGATTCCGTTTATAGAACGCTCAATATCAATAGACTCAAACACTTCAGTGTTGGAAATTGGGTGTGGCGAAGGTGGGAACTTGATACCATTTACAGAAATTGGGTGTAGAACGGTAGGCGTTGACTTAAACAAAAACAAAATAAACAACGCAAATAAATTCTATTCAACCAAAGAAAACAGTCCTGAATTTGTCTTAACCGATATTTACGAGTGGAAAACAGATGAAAAGTTTGATATTGTTATGTTACGCGATGTATTGGAGCATATTCATAATCAAAAGTATTTTCTGAATTTCGTAAAAAAATTTCTTAAACCAAACGGGAAACTGTTTTTAGGGTTCCCTCCGTGGCAAAACCCTTATGGTGGACATCAGCAAATATTCAACAAGTTTATATCAAGACTGCCATTCATACATTTACTACCAAATTTTATGTATGTAGGATTATTGAAATTGGCTAAAGAAGATGAAAAAGAGATTAAAGGAGCACTGGAAGTTAAAGAAACACGAATAACAATAGAGAGGTTTTTAAAAATCGTAAAAAGAGAAAATTATAAAATTGAGCTGTCTGATTACTATTTTATTAATCCTAATTATGAAATTAAATTTGGGTTAAAGCCAAGAAAGCAACTAAAAATTATTACCAAAATTCCTTGGATAAGAAATTTTTTAATAACTACTTGTTATATATTGCTTTCTGAACAAAAAGCATAGATAATTAACTGAAACTCAATCAACTTATTCAATAAAAACTATTTAAAGGAGATAAAGCTGTTAGTTCACAGAAATTATTTATAAATTTGTGTCATATTTTCACAAGCAGCTAACTTGCTGCCTTACAGCACATTAGTTACTTGTGATAAATGTAAGTCTTTTTAATTCTAGAAATAGTCGGCTTTTTGCCATTTTTTTGTAAATTATACATGAAAGTTTGCAATAAAACTGCAAAACATAGATAGACGGAATTAAAAATAATAATATATAAACACTTCAAAATTTAAATCAATGATTATACTTGTTTTAAACTGTGGCAGCTCATCAATCAAATTTCAGCTGCTTAACATGGCTGATAAAAAGTTGTTGGCAAAAGGACTTGTAGAACGCATCGGTATTAAAGATAGCGTGATTACACAAAAAACTCACAATGATAAAGAGTATCGCGAAGTAACTGATATTCCTAACCACACTATTGGTATAGATTTAATTCTTAAGGCTTTAACAAGCCCAAATCACGGCGTTATTAAATCTGTAAACGAAATAAATGCAGTTGGACACAGAGTTGCACACGGAGGAGAAAACTTTACACAAAGTGCTCTAATAACCAAAAAAGTTAAAGAGGATATTGAAAAATGTATCGAATTAGCACCACTACATAATCCTGCTAACTTAATGGGTATCAACTCAATGGAAAGCCTACTGCCAAACGTTAAACAAGTAGCAGTTTTTGACACATCTTTCCACCAAACAATGCCCGATAAAGCATACTTGTTTGCTGTTCCCTACGAATATTATGATAAGTACAAAATTCGCAGATACGGTTTCCACGGAACAAGCCATAAGTTTGTAGCGGAAAAATGTTGCAAAATGAAAGGTGTTGATTTTGAAAAAGTTAACATAATCACTTGTCACCTTGGCAACGGAGCTTCAATAGCTGCCATTAAGAAAGGAAAGTCGTTTGACACCTCAATGGGCTTCACACCTGTTGATGGATTAATGATGGGAACACGCTCTGGTTCAGTTGATCCGGGAGCACTGCTATTCCTAGCTGAAAAAGAGGGTTTGAATGTAAAACAACTCAATGATCTTATAAATAAAAAGAGTGGTTTATTAGGTATTTCAGGATTGTCATCGGATATGCGCGATCTTGAAAATGCAGCAAACAGTGGCAACAAAAGAGCAGCTCTTGCAATTCAAATGTTTGCATACAGAGTAAAAAAATTCATCGGTGGCTACGCTGCTGCTATGGGTGGAGTGGATTGCATAATCTTCACCGGTGGAATTGGCGAAAATGCTTGCGATTTCCGTCGCATGTGCTGCGAAGGACTTGAATTTTTAGGAGTTGATTTCGACGTTGAGAAAAACAAAAACCTAAGAGGCGTTGACGAAGAGATTAGTAAACCAAACTCAAAAGTTAAAGTATTCACTATAACAACCAACGAAGAGCTTGTAATAGCAACCGACACAGTAAGAATAGTATCAGAACTTAAATAACAACAATATTTTAAACCAGATTATTATGATAACCAAGTTAGATCAAATGTTTGCCGTTTTACAAGGCAAAACAAAGAAAAAAATTGTTGCCGTATGGGCAAATGACAACCACACAATATGTGCTGTTAGCGATGCAATTGACAAGGGTATTGTTGAAGGCATTTTGGTTGGCGACAAAAAAGAGATCGAGAAAACATGTAAACAGGAAAACATCAATATTTCTAAGTTTACAATTGTTGAAGCCAATTCCGATGTTCAAGCCGCTAACATAGGTGTAAAAATGGTTGCCGAAAAACAGGGCGACATTCTTATGAAAGGCTTAATAAGTACTGACAAATATATGCGTGCTATTTTAAATAAAGAGGTCGGCTTATTACCTCCAAAAGGTGTTCTTTCGCACGTAACAGTTATTGAAAACCCTAATTATCACAAACTTATGATTGTGGCTGACGTTGCAGTTATTCCTGCTCCCGATATCAAACAAAAAATCGTAATGACTAACTATTTGGTACAAGTCGCTAAAGCTCTTCAAATCGAAAAGCCAAAAGTGGCTATTATCGGAGCATCAGAACAAGTGTCTCCTGCAATAGAGTCATCTGTACATGCGACAATCATCAGTAAAATGGGTGATCGCGGACAAATTCCAGGTGCAATTATCGAAGGACCCTTGGCATTAGATCTTGCAGTTGACAAAGAATCGGCAGTTATTAAAAAATTAGATTCAGTCGTTGCTGGTGATGCTGACTGTATGCTATTCCCAAATATTGAAGCAGCAAACGTTTTCTATAAAGCAAACACAAAACTAAGTAAAGCCGAACTTGGTGCATTAGTAATGGGAGCAAAAGTTCCTTGCGTTCTCTCATCACGCGGAGACTCTACAAAAACAAAATTATACTCAATCGCTTTAGCAGCATTGATGGCTAAGTAATTTGTATTTTATATAAATGCTACCAATTAAATTGTTATTAATGTCTATATTTGTAGACATTTAAAACTATAGTTGGCAGCATTTTTTTTGAATTAACTCAAACTATTCAATAAGCTAAATCAGAACCAACACAATTACTCTAAAATGAATCGAATTACCAAATTAGACCAAATTTCAGAGCAATTAATAACAAAAAATACAAAAAAGAGAGTTGCGGTTGCATGGGCACAAGATCAAAATACTATTGGAGCACTTGCACGAGCCGTTGACGAGGGCTTTGTTGAAGCAATCATGGTTGGCGATAAGTCTCAAATTGAAAAAACAGCAATTGCAAAACAGATTGACCCAAATATTTTCACAATTATTCATAAAGAAACTGATTACGAGGCAACTGCAGAAGCTGTTAGATTAGTAAAATTGGATGAAGCTGATATATTAATGAAAGGATTGGTTGATACCAATAAATTTCTCAAAGCAGTCTTAGATAAGCAACTTGGTTTACTGCCAGAAAAAGCCATAATGAGCTATGTTGCAGTAATCGAAATTCCCAAATATCATAAACTACTGTTCGTTACCGACACTGCTGTAATACCATATCCCGATATAAAACAGAAGTCGGCAATGTTAAAGTATTCTGTCAATATGGCTAAAAAATTTGGGATTAAAATTCCAAAAGTTGCACTTATAGGCTCATCCGAAAAAGTAGCTATAAATCAACAATATACCATTGATTATGCCATTATGTGCAAAATGGTTGAACGCGGACAACTTCCTGAATGTATCATTGATGGACCATTAGACCTGTTTTTGGCTTGCGATCCCGAAAGTGTAAAGATAAAAAATGTAAAAACGCCTATCAACGGGGACGCTGATATACTGCTATTCCCATCACTTGAGGCCTGCAACAGCTTTTACAAAGGGTTAATGCTTTTCGGAGGTGGAGAGTTGGCTGGACTAATCCAAGGAACCTCCAAACCTGTTGTTGTAATGTCACGTAGCGAAAGTTCGAAATCAAAATTTTATTGTGTTGCACTTGCCTGTTTAATGGCTTAATAGTTTAATAAATTAATAATAAACAACTTATATAAATATGGAACATAAGCGTATTTTGGCAATTAATCCGGGGTCAACATCGACCAAAATTGCCGTATATGAAAATGAAAAAAACATCTTTTTAAAGACCCTGCGTCATCCAGCGGAAATGTTGTCGAAATATCCCAAAATTATCGACCAATTCGATTTTAGGAAAGAGGTTATATTTGAAGAGTTAGAGTCTGCACAAATAGATATTAATACCATTAATGCAGTTGTTGGAAGAGGTGGTTTGCTTAAACCTGTTGAGGGTGGAGTTTATGAAGTGAACCAACTAATGATTGACGACCTTAAAACAGGTGCAAATGGCGAACACGCAAGCAATCTTGGGGCTTTGATAGCATTTAACATTGCTCAATCAATTCCCGGTGCTGAAGCATTTATTGCTGACCCCGTTGTAGTTGACGAATTACAAGATGTTGCACGTTACACCGGACATCCAATGTTTGAGCGTCGCCCAATTTTCCATGCCCTAAACCAAAGAGCAATAGCACGTACTCATGCAAAAACATTGAATAAAAAGTACGAGGAGATAAATCTTATTATTGCACATCTTGGTGGTGGTATTTCAATTGGGGCACACTACAAAGGTCGCGTTATTGATGTTAACAACGCATTAGACGGCGAAGGGCCTTTCTCTCCCGAACGCACAGGAACACTTCCTGCAGGACCTTTAGCAAAATTGTGCTTTAGCGGCAACTACACACTCGACCAAGTTAAGAAAATGATTACCGGACAGGGCGGTCTTGTTGCTTATTTGGATACAAACGATGCTTACAAAGTACAAATGGAAGCAGAAGCCGGTGATACAAAATCTAAAGAGATTCAAGATGCTATGTCGTACCAAATTGGTAAAGCTATTGGAGAAATGGCAGCCGTATTGAAAGGCAAAGTTGACGGAATACTCCTGACAGGTGGTATTGCGCATAATAAAGTTTTAGTAGATTATGTTCGAGAGATGGTTGAATTTATAGCTCCTTTAACTGTTTATCCCGGTGAAGACGAAATGAAAGCATTAGCTGTCAACGGATTAATGGCTCTTGATAAAGAGATTGAAATTAAAGTCTACCAATAAGACAGGATTGGTAATTTATAACTAATTATAAAAAGTTATATTCAGTATTAAGAATCGACCAACTGTAACTAAGTTACAGTTGGTCGATTTTCAATATTTTGACATTGACCCCTAACTTATTTTTTCCATTTTAAAAGCTGATTGCTCCATCCACATATGGAGTGCTATAATCAACCACAGACGATTATATACGTAGTCGATATTTTGTTTGTAAAACATCTTTTTTAGTTGCTCAACACTTTGATAATTTACAATATCATACTTATTGATTATTTCGGTACTTAAATAATCCAAAAACATATCTTTTAAATCACCCCGCATCCACTCTTTCAATGGAATAGCAAATCCTCTTTTGGGTCTGTTAAACATATCAGAAGGAATATATTTTGATATCAACTCTCTAAGAATATATTTTCCTTTCTTATTTCTGATTTTTAAATTAGGATCAAGGTTTAACGACCACTCAACAATCCTATGATCAAGCAGTGGTATACGCGCTTCAAGACCAAATAGCATTCCTCCCCTGTCTATTTTGGTAAGCAAATCATCCGACAAATAGTTTTTTAAGTCATATAGTGCTTGCAGTTCGGCAGGAGTAAACTCACGTAGTGAATCTGGCAATTGTGGATCCCATGGGGTTAATGGTACTGTAATAAGTATTTCTCTTAACTCGTCATCAGAGAATAGATAATTTTCTTGTGAAAAAATATGAGCCTGTATATGTGGATTTGTATGAAACAACCACGACACCCTTTGCATTCTGCTGTTACCGAGAGTAAGTAATTGTCCAATAGTATTTTTAAAACTTTTGACAAATCTGTTGTTCAATCTCCCTGCCCAAAGGTGCGCTCCGTAACCATGAAATAATTCATCTCCACCATCTCCAGTTAAAACAAAAGGAAATTTCTCTGAAACGATTTTAGATGCGAACATCGTTGGGATTGCCGACGAATCGGCATATGGTTCATCATATTGAAAAATCATTTTTGGAATATACTCTATGGCTTCTTTTGAGCTGAATTTCAACTCATTATGTATTGACCCTATATGTTTTGATATTTTTTGTGCCCAGACACTTTCACTATTTTTATCATTATCAAATTTTACATAGAAAGTGTTTATGGGTTCTTCAGCGTGTTTGGCTGATATAGCTGATATTAGAGAAGAGTCTATTCCTCCGCTAAGCATTGCGCCAATTTTCTTATGGCCAGCCATGCGAAGTTTTACTGAATCGTTTAGTAAATCATCTAATTCTTGAATAGCCTGTTGTTCTTCATCTGTTGTGTAGTCAGTAAATTGCTTACTATTAATATCCCACCATTTATTTATTTCGAAGTCTGAAAAAGAGAATTTGATCATAGAGCCTTGCTCTAATTTATAAATATTCTGATAAATAGTTTGTGGAGACGGAATATACCCCAAATGTAAATAACGAGCTATTGAATCGTTGCTAATATTTAAGTTTTCCCTAACTTTAGGGATGGTGATAAGTGATTTTAACTCACTACCAAAAGCAAATGAGTCAAAATTTTGTATATAGTATAGAGGTTTTATTCCTATTCGGTCACGGTATAAAAACAACTCATAGTTTTTGCGATCATAAATTGCAAATGCAAAAGCTCCGTTAAGCTCTAGTATAAAGTCTGTACGGTTATTAATAAACAACTCAAGAATTACCTCTGCATCGTTATTTGTTGTTAATTTTAAATTATATCTTTTAGCCAGCTCGGCACAATTATAAACCTCTCCACTATAAACAATTACATAGCGTTTACAACTGCTGAACAACGGCTGTTTGGCTTGATGTTTCGATATTTTTTTTGAGTCATTATGTGCTAGTACAACATAATCATCTGTATAAAAACCTACATTATCATACCCTCTATGTTGCATTGATTCAACCATGCGATACGTTGTCACAATTTCTGAACTAAGAAAGTTACAATATATACCGCATATGCCGCCCATAGTTAAAAACTTTAATTAGTGACAAAGGTAATTATTTATCTCTGATACTAAAACAAATAGCTACGTAAGACGATAGCTACCATATGAATGATATAAGCTCCTAGATTAACAAATAGTAATAAGGCAAAAATAAAACTTATTGTTGATTTTGAAATCAGTTTGGGTTTATGTCAAATATATTATTTGATTTTTTTCAATTAATTGTTCGGAACGATATCTAAAAAAAAGATTTACAATGGCTACAACATCTTTTTGACAATATTTTACTATCCTTGGCAAATCGCCATCACTCCAATATACCGAGTGAACTTGACTGCCATCAATATCATCTTTAGGTGTTGGAATTTTAAATATGTATGTTAATAAATCCAAAGAAGTATAGTGTTTATAATCTCCAAATTTCCAAAGTTCCATTGTATCGAAATGCCTTACTTCCCACGGTTTCTTGCCCGCTATATTTAGAATTGCCGGTATTGTTAAACCGTTAATTAGCATTCGCCGTGCTATGTATGGAAAATCGAATTCCTTGCCATTGTGCGCACATAAGTACTTTGTATCATCATTAAAGGATTTGTTAAGCATCTCAGAAAAGTCGACAAGTAACTCTTTCTCAGTATCATTATAAAAGGATTTTATTCTTAGTGTTAAATCATCACCCTCTTTTGCAACTATTCCACAGCTAATGCATATTATTTTTCCAAATTCTGCATAAATTCCTGCTTTTGCAAATAGTGTTTCTGGATCTTCATCAGCTGATTTTGCTATCTGCGCCGCTTTTTTATCCCACAGAGCCTTACCTTTACTGTCAAGATGCTTATAATCAGGAACACATGGCACAGTTTCAATATCTAAAAATAAAATATTATTTAATGGTATATCATTCATACTTCTAATGTTTACTTTTAGGATATTTGTTGCAATTTAAAAATTAAATTTTGATACCCAAAATATTTTTTTGCAATGATTCGGTTGAATCTTTTCTGTCGTTGCTCGTGACGGAAACTATTAATTGTAAAAGTATAATGTTTTCAAACGCAATTATGGAAAATTATAAACGAAAATCGTGGATTGCTAAATCAAACATGGGCCAAACTTTATCTTTGTTTGATATAATGGCTTTATCAGTAGGGACTTTCCAATCAATATTCAATTTTGGGTCAAATATATTAACTCCTGCTTCAAATTGCGGATTGTAGTAATCATCGCACTTATATTGTACTATACAAGTTTCACTCAGAACCGAGTATCCGTGTGCAAATCCCTTAGGAACAAATATTTGTAAAAAATTGTCAGAAGTAAGCTCAATACTGAAATATCGTCCATAAGTAGGCGAACCTTTGCGTAAATCTACAACAACATCTAAAATAGCCCCTTCTACCACTCGCAATAGTTTTGATTGCGCATAAGGAGCTAATTGATAGTGAAGCCCTCGAATTACTCCATAACTCGATTTGGCTTGATTATCTTGTATAAACAAATTGTTGATACCATTGTCTGAGAACTCTCTATGATTATACGATTCGTAGAAATAACCCCGATCGTCTTTAAAAACCCTTGGTTCTATAACAAGCAGATTTGGAAAATCAGTTTTAATTATTTGCATATCTAATTTTTCTCTCCTGTATTAAATTTATTCTTCAGCTAATTTTAATAGATATTCTCCATACTCATTGTTTTTCAACTCATTAGCAAGAACAAGAAGTTGTTTCTTATCAATAAAACGTTTTTTATATGCAATCTCTTCGATACATGCAATTTTCAAACCTTGTCTGTGTTCAATTGTGGAAACATAGTTTGAAGCATTTAATAGGCTTTCATGAGTCCCTGTATCAAGCCATGCAAAACCTCGTCCAAGAATCTCGACATTTAGTTTGTCTTCATTTAAATAGATGCGATTCAAATCTGTTATTTCCAATTCGCCTCGTTTACTTGGTTTAAGTGACTTGGCTTTGGAGACAACAGTATTATCATAAAAATATAGTCCTGTTACAGCGTAATTACTTTTTGGATTTGCTGGTTTCTCTTCCAAACTGATAACTTTACCATCTTCATCAAATTCAGCAACTCCATATCGCTGTGGATCTCTAACCCAGTATCCGAAAACAACAGCACCGTCTGTGATACTTGCAGCACGTGACAAGCGTTTTGAGAAACCATGACCATAAAAAATATTGTCGCCTAATATAAGACAAACAGGATCGTTGGAGATAAACTCCTCGCCAATAATAAAAGCTTGTGCAAGTCCATCCGGAGAAGGTTGTATTGCATATTTAATATCCAAGCCTACCTGATGTCCATCGCCCAATAGGTCTTTATATAAGTGGATGTCTTTTGGTGTGCTAATTATAAGTATCTCCTGTATTCCTGCCAACATTAATACTGATAAAGGATAATAGATCATTGGCTTATCATAAACCGGAACAATCTGTTTTGAAATACTTTTAGTTATTGGATATAAACGCGTACCCGCACCGCCTGCTAAAATTATACCCTTCATGATATCACTATAGATTTTTTAGTTTATATTTCCTGTTCGACAATAATAATTAACTTCCAATATGAAAATATATTGCGTCTGTTTGTCTATTCTGGATTTTAGTTGTTGATTTTCCAATCATTCAAATTGGTAGTTTTCAGCAACTCATCAAAGTAACTAATGGTTTTAACTAATCCTTCTTCAAGAGCTACTTTGGGCTCCCAACCGTTCAACACCGATTTTGCCATTGAAATATCAGGTTTTCGTTGAACTGGATCGTCTGAAACTGGTGGCAGGTAAATAATTTTAGACCTACTTCCTGTTAGTTTAATTACTTTCTCTGCAAGCTCTTTTATAGTAAACTCGACGGGATTGCCAATATTTATGGGACCAGTAATTGTATTATCAGTTCCCATCATTCGAATCATTCCCTCAATCAGGTCATCAATATATTGGAAACTGCGCGTTTGCGAGCCTGTTCCGTATATAGTAATGTCTTTATTTTGAAGTGCTTGTATTATAAAATTACTCACTACTCTGCCATCATTTGGATGCATTCGAGGACCATAGGTATTAAAAATTCTTACTATTTTAATTTTAACATTGTTTTGCCTGTGATAATCCATAAACAAAGTTTCAGCACAACGTTTACCTTCATCATAACATGAACGAATTCCAATAGGGTTAACATTTCCCCAATATGACTCAACTTGTGGGTGAACTTTCGGGTCGCCATATACCTCAGAGGTTGATGCTTGAAGCACCTTAGCCCTAATTCGTTTTGCCAAACCTAACATGTTGATTGCACCCATAACCGATGTTTTTATGGTTTTTATTGGATTGTACTGATAATGTACAGGAGAGGCGGGACATGCCAAATTGTATATTTCATCAACCTCAATGAAAAGAGGGTGTGTGATGTCATGTCTAATTAATTCAAAATAAGGATTTTGCAGCAAGCGAACAACATTTCGTTTATCACCGGTAAAGTAATTATCCACAGCAACAACCTCACAATTTTCAGAAAGTAATCGTTCACATAAATGCGAACCGACAAACCCTGCTCCTCCTGTTACCAATACACGCTTCATATAGGTTTAGTTAAAAGTTAAAAACAATTAAAACTAAGAGACGGTAAAGTTAAGAGTTTTTCTCTAATAGGAGTAATTTTTTTTATCTATTCGAGTAGGTGTGTATGTTCAACAAAAAAACTATTTTTAAAATTAACTAAAAAGAGTTGTGACTTTGCGCGAGTGACAGCCGTGTAGAGCCAGCGAAGATACTCTAGGTTCAGCATTTCATCGGTAAAATATCCCTGATCTACAAAAACAGCATCCCACTGACCTCCCTGAGCCTTGTGACAAGTTATAGCATAGGCATATTTAACGCGCAATGCATTGAAATACGGATTTTTACGTATTTCTTGAAAGCGTTTGCGTCTGTTTTTAATATCAGCATACTCGCTTTCAACTGCACTGTACAGATTAGCACTCTGTTCATCTGTAATATCGGCAGCTGAACTATGTAATGTGTCTAGTAGTATAACAACGTCTAATTCAATATCTTTTGAGTCTAACAGAGCTATAGTCGCATCGGCAAATCGAAAACCGTATTTTTCTATTATTTTTCTGATTCGTTTTAGTTGTATTATATCTCCGTTTGCAATAAATTTTTGTTCCTCATTGTCTGAAGTCCAAAAGTAGTTGTTTCGGACCACCATAAGCATTTCTCCGGAAACTAACTCATCATCGTGCCACAGGACAGATTGCCGAATGCCCATATTATATATTAGTGCAGATTTATTGGTTCTTGTGATAACAGAAACCTGATCTCTACCAAACTTATTGTATGCAGACTCAATTTGTTCAACAAATTCAGAACCATTAACAGATTGAACATCAGAATGGTTTTTTAAACCAAAAAAAGGGGGAGAGTAATCTTTATTCGCCAATTTAGCACGTATATTAGTTGCATTTAGTAGAATGCCTGAATTTTCAGTTTGACGAATAACATCTCTTAAAACAGTAACTATTACACTTTTCCCGTATTTCTCTATCTCTTGTTCTTTCAAAGCTGGGCTAAGAATTGTCCCAACGGGTGGCAACTGTGCAACATCTCCCGACAATATTATCTTGCATTTAAAACCATTGTTAACAAATTCAATCAAATCGCCAAGAAGATTTCCTGAGCCAAAAAAATTGTTCTCTACCGAATGGTCACCAATCATAGAAGCCTCATCGATAATAAATATCGCATTCTTATGCAAATTAACATTCAACTCGAAACCGACATTATAATCCGAGCCACTTTTTTGACGATATATTTTTTTGTGAATTGTAGTGGCTGTTGTGTCTGAATATTGTGCCAAAACTTTAGCTGCACGTCCTGTAGGCGCGAGTAAAACAACTTGTTGGTTCATTTTTTTTAACACATTGACCAAGGCGGCAATCACAGTTGTTTTTCCTGTTCCGGCATAACCTCTTATCAGCAATACTTGATCATTACGTTCCGATACTATAAAACCACCAAGTTTCTCAATAACTATACTTTGATCATTTGTTGGAGGATATCCAAGCTCCTTTAAAATCAATCCCGACAAATGTTTATCAAGCATCTGCAAATTTTTTATTCTGTGCAATACAAAGATAGTTTTAATATTAATTTTGTCATAAAACAAACAAAGTTTAGCTAAAAATGAAAATAAAGTAATTTAAAGATGAAAAAACAGTTATGTAACAGGAAAATATTTTTAAATTTGCAATGTTTTGAAGTAATTAATAAAATCACATAAATCAAATTAAAACAATGAAAAGAGCCTTACAAATTTTCTTAATCCTTTTAATAGTTGGATTAGGTTATATTTTATTTGAAAGCATTATGAGTCCTATTCGATTCGATAGAGAAAAGAATTTTAGGTATGAAAGGGTAATATCACGCCTCAAAGAGATTCGTGAAGCGCAAGTGTTGTATAAGTCTGTAAACGGCAGATATACAGCTGGTTTTGATACGTTGATTACATTTATTAAAAACGGAGATGTTCCTGTAGTAAGAGCCATTGGAAATATACCTGAAGAGTTTATCGACTCGTTAAAAAGCCGTACAAAAGCAGAACAATTAGCTTTGAAACTTGGGCTTATTACTCGTGATACAATCAGAGTACCTGTTATGGATAGTTTATATAAAGACAATCCAACAGGACCCGATTCAATGCAATACATTCCATTTAGTGGTGGCAAAAAGTTCAACTTAGGAACAGCAGATGTTAAAGCTTCAGGATTGGTTGTTAACGTATTTGAATCTAGCGCATTGAATGAAGACATTCTAAGAGGATTGGACGAACAACTCATAATCAACCTTAATGACGGTAAACCATATCCTGGTCTAAGAGTAGGTTCACTCACCGAATCAAACAACAATGCAGGAAACTGGGAATAGTTAAATGTATCGCATAAAATCTAGCTTAGAGTATCCCGATCCGGTATTCGATATCGGGTTAACTACAGCTTACGAAATATCCATCCAGGCTTCGCCGGATGGATTTTCGTTTTGTATAGCAAACCCTATTAACTATCACATTCTATTCATTAAAGAGTATTGTTTTGTCGAAAAGCTTGCAATTGACGACATTGCACAACTCTTCAGTGAAATAAACTACTGGGACGACTTGCTACGCTTGCCCTATAAAAGAACCAAGTTAATGTATTCGTCACAGCAGGTCACACTTGTTCCCGATTCGCTTTTTAGTGCTCAAAAAGCACAAGAGTTATTAAATTCACTATATATGCCCTCGGCTTATAGTGAAAATGTTGTCGTAAATCATATTAAAACCTTGGATATTTGGAGTGTATCATCAATTCCAACTCCTATATACTCCACGTTAAACAATCATCAACCTACGGCAACTATATACAATTCGGTTGTACCAATATGCGAAAGAATGGTATCTGAAAGCTTTACAGGGGGGCAAACTCAAATCATAGTAAACAAAAACGGAACTTGGATAGACCTGTTTATTACCGAAAACGGCAGGTTAACACTGCATAATCAATATAACTATCTCAATCACACAGACATGTGTTATTTTGTAGCTAATGCAGTTGACCAACTAAGCATCGATGCTGACAAGCTTATAATAAGATTAATTGGAGATATTGACCAGCAATCTGAAGAGATACCACTGTTGAAAAAATATTTTCCAAATGTTGTGTTAGAAAAAAATCATTCCATATTTCATGGAAAAGTGATTGACAGAATACCATTGCACAGATATATCAACCTGATGAACCTACATTTATGCGTATAATAGGAGGAACATTAGGCGGCAGAATTATCAAGGTTCCCAACGATTTCAAGTCGAGACCAACCACCGACCTTGCCCGTGAAGCACTATTTAACATATTATCGAATAGATACGATTTCGAAGAGTTAACTGTATTAGACCTCTTTTCAGGAACTGGCAGCATACTGTATGAGTTTTATAGCCGTGGAGCAACAAAAATATCGGGTGTTGAGATTAATCCACGCTACGTTTCGTTTATTAAAAAGAATTTCGAAATCTTTGATATTCAGGGCATACAGATAATTTGTGCCGACAGTCTTAAATATATAAAGCGAGCACCAAAAGAGCATTTTGATTTAGTCTTTTATGATCCCCCGTTTGATTTTAAAGAGAGGTTGACAATTATTGATCAAATTTTTGATAACAATATTCTAAAACCCGATGGAGTAGCTATTTGTGAACACTCTCCAAACGACAACTATTCACAAAACCCATATTTCACAGAATCTAGGCACTACGGCAAAGTGAACTTTAGCTTTTTCAGTAAAGAACACTGATAACACGGATTTACACAGATTTCGGAAAGCTCACACATTGATATATAATAAATTGCATTTACTTCGATGGTTGTTGAGTTTATCGAAGTGACTATCAATGGTTTTTAGTGGTGGCTGCTGCTACTCAGAAGATATCTCTTTTTCAATTAAGTAATCATTTCTGTCTTTTGCCGAACGTGAAACCAATTCAGCAACGAATCCTGCCAGAAAGAGCTGTGTACCAATAATCATTGATGTTAAGGCAATATAAAAATATGGGCTTTCGGTAACACGTTCAGCACTAATTTGGTTAAAAACCATATATAACTTATGTGCTCCTAACCAAGCTGCTGCAATAAATCCAATCAAAAACATTAAAGTTCCCAATAAACCAAACAGGTGCATTGGTTTCTTGCCAAACCGTGTTATAAAAAGTATCGACATCAGGTCGAGAAAGCCATTTATAAATCTCTCTAATCCAAATTTTGTTACACCATATTTTCGTTTCTGGTGTTTTACAACTTTTTCACCAATATGAGTATAACCTGCCTGTTTAGCTATCACTGGGATATAACGGTGCATCTCTCCGTAAACCTCAATGTTTTTAACCACCTCTTTTTTATAAGCTTTTAATCCACAATTAAAATCGTGCAGTTTGATTTTTGTACAAACACGTGCTGTCCAATTAAACAATCGGCTTGGAATTGTTTTAGATAGTGGATCGTAACGTTTCTTTTTCCAGCCCGATACCAAATCATAATTCTGTTTGGTAATCATATTGTAAAGAGCTGGTATTTCATCGGGACTATCTTGTAGGTCGGCATCCATCGTAATAACAACATCACCCTCTGCAGCTTGAAAACCACAATGCAACGCTGCCGACTTTCCATAATTACGTTTAAACTTTATGCCTCGTACTGAACCATATTCCGTTGCTAATCTCTCTATCTCTTTCCACGATTTATCTGTACTACCATCGTCAACAAGAATTATTTCGTAGGTAAAGTTATTATCATACATTACTCGATTAATCCAGTCAACTAATTCGGGCAAGCTCTCTTCTTCGTTAAATAGTGGAACAACTACAGATATATTCATTTCGATTCTTTTGTATTGATTTTATTCAATTTCAGACATATCTTTATCGAAAGCTGATGTATCTTTCTGGATATTAGATTTTTTTGATTGTAAAAATGCTGCTATTATCAGCGAATATATGGCTACGCTGATAACTAATCCAAACAACATGCTAAATGCTAATACACCAGGCGTTAGAAATTTCTGTAAAAGAGACATTACTGACTCTAATTGGCCATCAGTATAAAGTCCTGTTTGAAGATAAGCATCTTGCGTTGCCAGCAAAAACTCATTGAGTGCATCTGGGCTAAATTTATAAAACAGATAATTGAAAAAAGCAACTATCAATGAAGAGTATAAGCCAATCAAGAAAGATGTTTTAAATGCAGTTCCGTAGGTAAAGATAATATTGGGATTACTGTTCCTGTACTGTCGTGTAAAGAAAAATAATCCAATAATTGTCATAACGGTATTTGCTGTTCCTGCATAGCTCTCAGAATCATTAATTTTACCTGTTGAAAAATAAAAAATAAATGTAAGGAGTATTAATACTGCTCCCACAATTGCACCATGTTTAGCACAGTAACTGTTTAAGGTATTTTTTTTATCGTTGACCATAATAAGTTTTTGATTTTTTATAGCACAAATATATACAAAGTTGATTAAATTATGACATTTGTTTATTAAAATAGAGATACAGCAAACTGCTTCCAACAAATATATGTTCATTGTGCTCGGCATGAATTTTTGGAGCTACAACCCCGTTCCCAAAATTGATAACTCCCACAAATCTTCGCGCCTCGTCCCACAAATCTTGTTTGATAAAACTATTTAATACTTGCAATCCACCCTCAACTATAATTGATTGTACTTTATGGTTGTACAATCGGCTTAAAATTTCCTGTAGTGATGTTTCAAAGTCAATCTGCTCAACTGTGATGTTTATTTTGTCGTAGTTTTTTGGTTGAGTTGTAAAGAGTATCGTTGGCTGAATCTCGTTAAATATATTTAAATTATGTGGCAGGTTACCCTGTTGATCTAAAACAACTCGCTGTGGATTTCTGCCAAAAGTAAACCTGACATTTAAAGAGGGATTATCCAACAATGCTGTGTTACTACCGATTAATATGGAATCTTCCTCTGTTCGCCAACGGTGCACCAATACGCGCGATTCATCGTTGGTAATCCATTGGGGTTTCTCGTTGGAGTTGGGAGTGCGCAACTTGTCTAAAAATCCGTCTGCCGTTTCAGCCCATTTCAAAATTATGTAAGGACGTTTTTTTTCATTATAAGTAAAGAACCTGCGATTCAGGAATCGACACTCTTTTTCCAAAACACCAACCTTGACATCAACACCAGCTGATTTTAACTTCTCCACTCCTCTCCCACTTACCTCGCTGTATGTATCTGTGGTTCCTATTACAACACGTTTTATACTGTTTTGGATAATCAAATCGGCGCAAGGAGGGGTTTTGCCATGATGCGAACATGGCTCAAGATTAACATACATAGTCGAATCAGAGAGTAATTCCCGTTGCTTAACCGACTGAATAGCATTAACTTCAGCATGCAACTTACCGTATTCCTGATGAAATCCCTCTCCAATTATTTTGTCGTTATGAGTTATTACCGAACCTACCATTGGGTTTGTACTAACGGAGCCTAAGCCTCGTTGTGCAAGATATAGGGCGCGGCGCATCATTTTTTCGTCAAAAAGATTTTGTTCCGGGGTTTCTTTATATTTTTGCGACATGAGTAATTTTACATTTAAAGAGCTAAAAAAACATTTTTCGGATTCGCTTGCGCAAATATACGAACAAAGCGAGATTGATGCACTTTTCTTTCGCTTATTTGAGGATATTTTCGATATCCAAAAGTTCCAAATACAGCTCGATTACAACAACAAAGTTCCCGAACAACAGTTAGAAATCTTGCTCAATTCGCTATCACGGCTACAAGCATCTGAACCTCTGCAATATATAACACAAAAAGCATACTTTTTAGATTTAGAGCTATATGTATCGCCATCGGTGTTGATACCACGCCCTGAAACTGAAGAGTTAGTAAAACATATTTTGCGTGAAAATAGGGAAAAACCAAGAATTATCGACATAGGAACAGGAAGTGGCTGTATATCAATATCTTTAGCTAAATTTATATACGATTCTGAGGTTGTTGCAATAGATATTTCAAAAAATGCTATCGACACTGCACAGCTTAATGCCACGAAATACGGGGTTAATATTGATTTCAAACAGCTCGATATTTTTGAAATATTGGACAGCGATTTTCCTCAAAAGTTTGATATTATTGTTAGCAATCCTCCTTATGTTACCGAATCTGATAAGGCAAATATGCAGAATAATGTTTTACTCTATGAACCTAAAAACGCTCTTTTTGTGCCGGATAGTAGTGCCCTGAAATATTACAATGCTATTGCCAAATTTGCCGAAACAAACCTTGCAAAAAAAGGTATTGTATGGGTTGAAATAAATGAAAGATTTGGCAATGAAACGTGCGATGTTTTCGCTCAATATTTTTCAAACGTCAAGCTATATAACGATTTTAGAGATAAATCCCGATTTGTTAGAGCTACCAACACATAAATCAACCTGCAATGAGCGAAAACGATTTTCAAAAATATCTGAACAGGGCTATGACATATTGTGCATACAAGGAAAAGTGCGAACACGATGTCAGAACTAAGCTCAAAGAATGGGGAGCCAAAGATGAAATGCATGATGTTATTATCGACTATCTTTCAGCAAACAAATTCGTTGACAATCAGCGCTATACAAATGCATATGTTAACGATGCAGTAAAACTAAAACTGTGGGGGCGAATAAAAATAAGGGCAATGCTGAAAATGAAAAATATTCCCGATTGGATTATCAATCAATCGTTCCGAGAGATTGACGAAACTGAATACCGCAAAGCTTTAACCAAACTACTGCAAACAAAAATAAAATCTAAGACGCTAACCGATATTGAAAAACAGAAAATTGTAAAGTCGATGTATAGCCGCGGTTATGAGCCTGAGATAGTGTTTGAGATGATTGACGTAATAGAAAGCAATTGATTAGAGACGGAGCATGCTCCGTCTCTAAAAGAACAAACAAAAAAGAGTCGTTCTTTTTCGAGACGACTCCTTTTAATATCCTTAATACTCCAAATTATTGTTTAATAAATCTATATACAGTAGTATTGTTAGTTTCTATTATCCTTATAAAATAAGCACCTGAATCCAAAGTTTCAACATCTATAGTAGTTGTTGTATTTTCTGTTTTAGTTGTGCCAACTAACATTCCACTAATATTGTATAGTTCAATAGCAGCTTTGTCGTCATTTTTGCGCTCTATAGTCAATGTACTTTTAACCGGGTTAGGATATATTCGTACAAGATTATCTACTGAGCCACATATTCCTATCATATTTAGTGGAATTGTCTGATCAGCACCACTTACCACGAGCGAACCTTCAAGAGTCGAATATCCTGATTTTGAAACTGTATAATTATATTCGCCATTTGCTAACTTAATCATTGCTTCGCCATTTGCATAGGTCGTAACCTCATAGTTATTGATTGTAACTAAAGCTCCTTCAAGAGGCTGCGCACCTGATTTTACAATAAATGTTACATAAAAACCTGATAAAACGGTAACAGAATCGGCATAAACTATTTCAGACGAGCCAGAAGAGTAAACTGATTGAACACCTATAGCGTAAACTCCGACTGGCAGATCTGCCAAAACACATTCAGTTGTTGTTAAATTTTCAGCCATTTTCCAACTATTGATATATACATCATATCCTATAAATCCTTTTGGATTATCAGCTTTAGAAACTTCATCTAAAATACCATCCTCTAAATTATTGTTGTAAATATCACCAAAGCTCTTAGGTGTATTATTCCAAGTTAATTTAACACTATTAACTCCAACAAGAGTAGCCATTACATTAAATGGTGGTATAATTTGATCGTGTAATGTCACAGTAAATGTAGCATTTTCACCATCAACAAAAACTTTTCCTGCTGCATCAACATAGCCATCCTTAGAAATTGAATAGGTATGTGCTCCATTTAGAAGTTGAAATGTTGCAACACCGACGACATTTGTGACCGATGTTTGTTGATTAACTACAATAGTTGCATCTTCAACTGGGTTGTTTTCGCCATCTACAACATTGAATGTTGTAGTATATAAAGTACCTCCTCCCATAAAATCAAAAGAGACGGTTTTAGCTGCTGTATTTATCTCTATATTGGTTATTGGTTTTTCTGTGTTATTGCCTGCCCATGATTTAGAGCTTGGAAGGGTCCAGTCTGTAAACGAAGTTTTATTATTATATGGCCAGGCACAACCCTGACTATTAATATTCCCATAAGATGATGGGTCTGACGTTGGATCCATTGTTGCAGAAGCACATACAGGATACATTCTTTGAGGATGCGTAGCATTAATTTGATTACCTACTTGATTTATTCCTGCGTGAACATGATATATAATCATACCATTACCTGGCACGTATGCATCAAACCCTTGTTGGTGACGATTTTCAATGAAAAAATACTCGCCATTGGTTGTTGTATTTATTTGATAAAAACTTGACTGATTGAAAGCTGCATGCCTTATAGTAACTGAAGCATTTTGATTTAAAACATTAACCGATGCCCAATTATATACTTTAGTTTTTGTATATCCATTATGATGTGCCGGTGTAGCTCCTCCATTATTCCATGAACCGCTTGCCATCATATCCCATTTGCCTGTACCTGAATATTGACCTCCTGTTGCATAGTTGGTGTCATAATAGTCGAGGGCACCTAAAACATGACCAAATTCGTGGCAAATAACACCTATATAGGTAATGTTTTGTCCAAAATTGCCACGTAACTCTGGTGAACAAGAGTATCTTTGAATATATACACCGTCTTTCATCACTGGAGAAGCTAAACTCCAGGCATGTGACCAAATTGTATTATCTCCCCCTCCTGCTTCTTGACCATAACCTGCAAAAATAATATAAACTCCATCAACCCAACCGTCATTATCGTTATCATACTCGGCAAAATTAACATGAGGATCGGCCAAGTTGATGGCCTCGGATACTAGTGCTCTTGGGTTAACATCATGACTACTTCCTGAAGGAGCACCATAATAAGCCATATTTTGGCTTGCTGTGTACGGTCCTGCTACATCGACTGTTAAGTTGAATTTATTATATGAGTTTTCCAAATAATAGTCTTTAACACTGCCCGTAGCTCCACCAGTAGTGTATCCCACCTCATTGAATAGAGCATTAAATTCAGCTTGAGTTTTTACAAAAGGTCTATCGGTATATCCAATTA